>NZ_JBFUHV010000182.1:0-17254 GCF_056402215.1 Rhodococcus sp. P4_B6
CCGCGCGGCCACCGTCCGCCCGTCCCGTACCGGCCGCACGGTCCGCCGTCTCACCCCGTACCTGTACCTGCTGCCCGCCGTCGTGCTGCTGATCGTCTGGATCTACAAGCCGCTCGCCGAAACCGTCGGGCTCTCGTTCTACAAGTGGAACATGGTCCCCACCAGCCCGAAAACACCGGTGGGCCTGGACAACTACACACGGGTGCTCGCGCTGCCCGAACTCCATCAGGCACTGCGCAACACCGTCGTGTACGTGCTCGCGTTCATGGTGTTCTCGTTGCTGCTCCCCGTGGTCGTGGCGCTGCTCTCGAACCGGGTGTCGGGGCGGGCGAAGACCGTGTACCAGGCGTTGATCTTCGTCCCGTTCCTGGTCACACCGGTTGCCGGGAGCGCGATCTGGCGCTGGCTGTTCAATCCCGACGGCGGCACGATTCCCCGGGTCGCCGCGGCGCTGGGCTTCGAGCTGGGCAACGTCTTCCGTGAACCCTCGCTGGCGCTGGCCGGTGTGGTGCTCATCGTCGGGTGGCAGATGCTCGGATTCGGTGTCCTCGTGGTCTCCGCCGGGCTGGCCGGCATCAGTCCCGACTACGCGTCGGCGGCCGCTCTCGACGGCGCGTCGCAGGCAACGATCACCCGCCGGATCATCCTTCCGCTGCTCTCCCCCACGTTGGTGTTCCTCGCACTGATGACGATCCTCCTCGGGGCGCAGTGGGCCTACCCGATCATCGACATCGTCACCCAGGGCGGACCCAGCGGCGCCTCCACGAACATCTACTACCTGCTCTACCAGTTCGGGTTCCAGAACTTCGACGCCGGACTGTCCGCCGCCGCGGGAACGCTGTTCTTCCTCGGCTTCGGGCTCATCGCGATCATCTTCGTCCGCCTGTCGGACCGACTGAGCTTCTACGACAACTGAGATCGAGAACGAGGACCACTCATGACATTCGTACTCGTCGACGGGCCGGCCAACCGTACGGCCGCGGCACCTCCGGCTCGCGATCCCGGCGACGCTCCCGTCGCCACTCGCTCACTGCCCCGGCTGGCGACCGGTCACGTGGTCCTCGCCGTGGTGACCCTGTTCAGCGTGTTTCCGGTGTACTGGATGTTCGCCACCGCGTTCCGCGCGCCGGAGGACTCGCTGTCCGTCAATCCGATTCCCTCGCCGTTCTCCCTCGCCAATATCCGCTACGTGTGGGAAACCCTGCCGATGGTGTCGATGCTCGGCAATACGTTCGTCATGGCGTTCGCGATGGCAACGAGCCAGTTGGTGGTCGCGATCCTCGCCGCCTACGCGTTCTCGCGGTGGACGTTCTTCGGCAAGCAGGTGTTGTTCCTGCTGTTCGTCGGATCGTGGCTGGTGCCGTTCCAGGTGACGATGATCCCGAACTACCTGCTGATCTCGCAGATGGGTCTGCTCAACACCGTGGCGGGCATCGTGATCCCCAACCTGTGCTCGGCGTTCGGGGTTCTGCTGATGCGTCAGCACATGGAGGCGTTCCCGCGGGAGTTGCTCGACGCCAGTCTCATCGACGGACAGAACTCGTGGGCCACCCTGTGGAAGGTGGTGCTGCCCAACATGAGGCCGGCGCTCGCCGCTTTGGGGATCATGCTGTTCATCTCCGCGTGGAACGAGTACCTGTGGCCGTCGCTGGTGATGCGGCAGTCCAATGCCGTGGTCCAGATCGGGATCCGTGGGTTCCTCGGTGAGGAGGGCAACAACTGGGGCGCGGTCATGGCCGCGTCCGGCATGGCGTGCCTGCCCATCTTCCTGATCTACCTGTTCCTGCAGCGCTACGTCCGCGACGCGTTCGTGCGGTCCGGCCTCAAATAGTCACTTCAACAACAAAAGTCACCCATCCGAAGGAGCCCCTTTCGTGAAGATCGTCCAGATCAGCGACACCCACCTGACCGCCCGCGGTGGCCGCACCCAGGAGAATTTCGATCGCGTCGTCGACTACGTCAACAACACCGTCAGGCCCGACCTCGTCGTGCACTCCGGCGACATTGTGATCATCCACCCCGACGACGACGCCGACCGCGCCCACGCCCACACCCTGATGCAGAAGTTCACCGCCCCGGTCCTCGTCGTGCCGGGCAACCACGACATCGGCGAGCCCGGCGCGACCCCGTGGAAGGGCATCGGCGTCACCGACGAGCGAATCGCCGCATTCGAGAAGGTGTGGGGCCCCGACCACTGGCGCCACGACACCGAAGGCTTCACCGTCCTCGGCCTCGACAGTGAACTCTTCGGCTCGGGACTGGACCGGGAGACCGAACAGTGGACGTGGATCGAAAACACCGTCCGCGACATTCCGGCCACGCAGCGGGTGATCGTGTTCCTGCACAAGCCGATCTGGCAGGCGATCCCGGAGCCGAGCGAGCACGCCTTCGACATCGGAGACTCCCGCGCCCGCCTGCTGGAACTGCTCGAGACGGTGTCACTCGCCGCAGTCGGCAGCGGACACCTGCACTGCTACCGGCAGACCCGCCGCGGCGAGGCGATCGAGGTATGGGCACCGGCCACCGCCTTCGTCGCCGGCGAGGACGACACCTTTGCCGGCCCGCTCCACCAACTCGGCGTCGTCGAGTACGACTGCACCGACGGCGCCGTCCGGGCCGGCTACCGGTCGGTGCCCGGCCTCGACGACGTTCACGTCACCGCCGTTCCCGAGGTGGTCGAGGCGATCGAGGTGCTCGCGGACAGCCCCGTCGGCTGAGATCCGGATCCACCACTCGCCGTCCCGGCGGTGAAGCCGACACGTCTCAGCTCGCCGCGTTCCAGGCGGCCGCCGCTGCCAGCAGTGCCCGGACCCCGGTCTCGAGGGTCGGATCGATCACCGGGGCGAACTGCGGCGAGTGGTTGGTCGGCACTCCCTCGGGCAGTGCCAGGGACTCCGTGGCGGTGAGGTCCAGATGGGCGAACGCCGCGGGGTCGGCCCCGCCGAAATGCCAGAAGACGGAGGGACATCCGGCGGCAGTGGCGAACACACCGAAATCTTCGCTGCCGGCGAGTGGACGTGGCATCGGCAGCATCCGGTCCGAACCGAAGGCGCCGGCGAGTGCCGCGACGACCCGTTCGGTGGCGGCCTCGTCGTTGACCGTCAGCGGAAAGTCGTTGAGGGGGCTGAATTCCGGCTCCTTCGGCGCCCCGGATGCGGCCGCCTCGGCGTTGACGACGCGGCGGATCGCGGGTAGCACCCGGTCACGCACCTGCGGGTCGAAGGTGCGGACGTTGACCTTCAGTTCCGCCTCGTCGGGGATGATGTTCTCCTTGTGGCCGCTGTGGAACGAACCCACGGTGACCACCGCCGAATCACCGGCGGCCACCTCGCGCGACACGACCGCCTGAAGCCTCCCCACCACGGCCGAGCCCATGACGATGGGATCGACGGTGTGTTCGGGCGCCGATCCGTGCCCGCCGCGCCCGAAGAGCCGGATCCGGAAACTGTCGGCGGCAGCCATCAATGTTCCGGGGCGGGTGACGATCCTGCCGGCGGGGAACGGTCCGACGTGCTGGCCCAGGCACACGTCCGGCCGGGGGAAGCGCTCGACGAAACCGTCGTCGACCATCGCCCGGGCGCCCTGCGCGGTCTCCTCGCCGGGCTGGAAGACCACCACGAGGGTGCCGCGCCACAGGGAGCGGTCCGCGGCGTACAGCGCGGCGGCGCCGAGCAGGCAGGTGACGTGCACGTCGTGACCGCACGCGTGCATGACTGGCACCGTCACCCCGTCGGGATCGATCCCGGTGTCGGTGGAGGCGTAGTCGAGTCCGGTGTCCTCGCGGACCGGCAGTCCGTCCATGTCGGCGCGCAGCAGCACCACCGGACCGTCGCCGTTGTGGAGCACACCGACGACGCCGGTCCGGCCGACGCCTTCGGTGACGTCCCAGCCCTGTGCGCGCAGCGCCGCCGCGACGAGGTCCGCGGTCCTGTTCTCCTGCATGGACAATTCGGGGTGGGCGTGCAGATCGCGGTAGAGGTCGGCGAGTGCGGGCAGCAGTACCGCCAGGCCGGCCTGGGCGGGAGTACCGGGAGGCAGAGCGACGGTCTGGGAAAATGCGGTCATTGTGCTGTCCTTACGTTGTCGTGGCTGGGTGAGTTCGGGCGTTGTGGCTCGCGGGGCGAAATGGCTGCTCTGAAAGCGTTGGGATGCTGCGGTGTTCCCAGCGCGAACGCGCCTGCGAGGACGGCGCCGATGACGAGGAAGGCGAACGCGGCGGTGTAGGAATAGCGATCGACCAACGCGCCCATCACCATCGGGGTGATGAATCCGGCGGCCTGACCGCCGAAGTTGATCATTCCCGACCCGGTGCCGACCATCCCGGCAGGCAGCGTGCGCATGGGTATCGCGAAGATCGGCATGTAGCACAGCGTGGCGGACGCGGTGGCCAGCGACAGGAGCGCGACGAATTCGGTCAGCGACGTCACCCGGTTCAGGAAGAGGATGCACACCGCGCAGACCGTCATCGCGGGGAAGACGATCAGTCGATGCCGTCCGCCGAGACGGTCGATGAGCTTGCCACCGACGATGATCGCGACGCCACCGACCAGGGCGGGGATCGCGGACAGCAACCCGGAACCCGTGAGCGAGATGCCGCGCTCGGTCTGGAGATAGGACGGGATCCAGGAGTTCAGGCCCCACACGATGATGCCGTAGCCGAAGAACATCAGGGTGAACCGCCACATGACCCCCGAGGCGAGAACGGTGCGCAATCCTCCCGGTTGGTCCGGTCGGGCCTCGGTGTCGTCGGACTGCGGCAACGTGGCGGGCAGCCACAGTTGGATCGCCGCCCAGACCAGAACTCCGAGCCCGGCGACCGCGAAGAACGACATCCGCCAGCCCCACAGTGCGATGATCGGCGCCGCGATGAGCGGGGCGAGCACCGCGCCGAAGGCGTTGGAACTCTGCGCCCACCCGGTCGCCGTCATTCTTTGTCCCGGCGCGGTGCGTTCGGCGACCGCCTTCATGGCCGCCGCGGGATACACCCCCTGCCCCACCCCGAACACGAACCGAATCGCCAGCAGCACGGCGAACGCCCAGGCAGTGCCGGTCAAGGCGGTGAACAGGGACCAGATCAGCAGCGACCAGGAGACCACCCGTCGGGAACCGAACCTGTCGGCGAGCAGACCGCCGGGAATCTGGCACAGCGCATAGGAAAGGAAGAACGCGGAGATGACCATGCCCTGCTGGGTGTGGCCGAGACCGAACTCGGCACCGATCGAGGGCAGTGCGAGGTTGATCGCGAGGCGATCGATGTAATCGACGACCCACGCGGCGAACAGAAGGATCACCGTGATCCGCGCGGCCCGGTCCAGTGGGGTCCGATCGGCGTTGGCGCGGTGCACTTCTGGTGGATGTTTCACAGTTTCTCCCGGATGACAGGGTCGGCGAATCACCGACACACCAAGTCGACGCCTCGGCACCTCCGACACGGCCGCCGCGCACTGGGTGAAGACTAGGAACCATGAGGGTCGCGAGAACGAGAACGCAGGATTCCGTCACCACACCGTCGGACACGCCGGAATCCGACAGCCGACGCGGCGAGGACGCATCCTCGACGGGTGGGCGTCCACCGTTCGACGAGCTGGACCTGGCCCTGATCGACGCCCTCCAGACCAGTCCACGTGCCCCCTGGTCACAGGTCGGCACCGCGTTGGGCATCGGGGCGACCACCGCGGCACGCCGCTGGCACCGCCTGTCGGAACTCGGGCTGTCCTGGGTCACCGCGTATCCGGCGCCGTCGGACGATCACTGCGTCGCATACGTGGAAGTCCGCTGCAGTCCCGGCGCGATCGAGCCGCTGACCGACCAGCTCGTCTCCGATCCGCGAGTGTTCAGTCTCGAGCAGGTGGCGGGAGACTTCGATCTGTTCCTCAGCGTCGTGACGCGCGGACCCGCCGCGCTCGCGCACTTCCTGAGTCACACCCTCGGCGCACACGACGGGGCGCTGTCGGTGAACACCCGGGTGTCGCTGCGCGGGTACCGGGAGGGCAGCAGTTGGCGCGTGCGCGCATTGGACCGGGACCAGCGCGCACAGCTCGGCCCGCGTCCGGCGTGGACGCACCCGGATGCGTCCTCGAGCCCGGACCTCGTCCTGCTCCGGGCACTGGGCGGAGACGGCCGCCGCAGTTACGCCGAACTCGCCGCCGTCACCGGCATCGCCGAGCCGACCGCGCGACGCCGGTTGCAGCGGATGATCCGCCAGGGCGAGATCCTCTTCCGCTGCGACTTCGCCCAGCAGCTCGCGGGCTGGCGGCTGCTCGCCACCTACCGGATGAACGTGCCGGCCGATCGTCTCGACGACGCCGCGCGCGAGCTCTCCGCCCTCCCCGACGTGCGCCTGTGCGCCGCGGTGACCGGAAACTGCAACCTCCTCGTGTCGGTGTGGTCACGCTCGGCGGAGGAGACCGCCCGGCTCGAGGGGCACTTCGGTGAGCGGATCCCGGGCCTGACCATCACCGCACGCACCGTGACCCTGCGCACCGTCAAACGCATGGGTCAGCTGCTCAACGCGGACGGCACCGCCGCCGAGCACATCCCGCTGGAGATGTAGGGACCACGATGGATTCGGCTGCTCGTCGCCCCACCGTGGGTTCGTGAATAGTCGCATCCAGCAGCGAGCCCGTTGCACCCCGGCGTGCTAGGCGACGATGATGGGGCGGTGATCATCGAACGCAGCTCGGTCGTCGGCGCGCCGATCGGGCAGGTGTGGGCGAGGGTCGTCGATCCGGAGGGGATCAACGACGAGATGCGTCCATGGATGACGATGAGCATCCCGCGCGGTCAGGAGTCGATCAACATCGACTCGGTCGCGGTCGGTGAACCGCTCGGCCGGGCGTGGCTGCGACTGTTCGGGCTGGTCCCGTTCGAGTACGACGATCTGACCATCGCGGAGCTGGAACCAGGCCTGCGGTTCCACGAGAAGTCGACGATGCTCAGCATGCGCCGGTGGGAGCACGAACGCACGCTCCGGCCGTTCGACGACGGCAGCACAGGCGTCTACGACCGGATCACGTTCGAACCGAGGCTTCCGCTGGTGCCGCTGACGCCGGTGCTGGCCCGCGTGCTGGGCGCGTTCTTCGGGCACCGGCACCGGCGTCTGGCGCGACACTTCGGCTGACGGCCTCAGTGCGCCGTGTAGCCACCGTCGACGACGAGTTCGGTGCCGGTGGTGAAGCCGGACTCGTCCGAGGCGAGGTAGAGCACCCCGTACGCGATCTCGTCCGGTTCACCCTGCCGCGGAAGGGGGTTGCCCGAGACGAGTTGGCGATAGTACTCCTCCGGCCCGAGCGCGCTGCCCTCCGCCGACCGCCGGCTCATCGCCGTCCGCATCGACCCGGGATGGATCGAGTTGACGCGAATTCCGTCCGGCCCGTACGTGACGGCGTCGGATTTGCTCAGCAGCCGCACCGCGCCCTTCGACGCGTGGTACAGCGGGACGTTGGAGCCTCCGGTCAGCCCGTGGATCGACGAGAAGTTCACGATGCTGCCCTTCTTCCGGCCGATCATGTGGGGCACCACGTGTTTGGTCATCAGCCAGACGCCCTTGACGTTGACGTCGAAGATCTGGTCGAACTCGGCGACCGACGCCTCGTGTGACGGTGCGGGCCTGCCGATGATGCCGGCGCAGTTGACGAGAACGTCGGGGACGCCGACGGTCTCGACGATCGCTGCGACGGCGTCGGCGACACTGGTCTCGTCGGTGACGTCGACGGCGAACGGCGTGATCGCCTCCGAATCCCACGGTGCGTCCGGGAGTTTCAGGTCGAGCGCGGCAACCCGCGCCCCTTCCGCGGCGAGCATCCGGGCGGTCGCGCCGCCGAGATCACCGTTCGCCCCCGTGACGACGGCGACCTTCCCTGCCACTCGACCTGTCATGACCTGCCTCCCACTGCTGCGACGGCCCACGGGCCGATCATCGGAATCCATTCGGTGATGTCGTACGACGCGACGTATCCGTGCGTCCGGAACGGGTCGCCCTCGACGACGTCGACGACGTCCTGCCGGTCCGTGGCCTCGTAGACCATCGCGGCGCCGGGATCTTCTCCGGCGGCGAACGGTCCCGACCCGAGGATGAGTCCGCGGTCGGCGGCGGCCTGCAGGTGACTCTTGTGTTCGGGACGATACGTGTCCCGGCCGGCGGTGTCGCCGGTGTATGCGTAGCGGACGAGGTAGAACGGCACGTCAGACCTCTTCCAGGACGGTCGGTGTGGCGGATTCGCTGCGCAGCGACACGAGGATCTCGGCGTCCCGGCCGATGGTGTATCCGAAGACGAGGGCGGGCCCGATGTTGGCGCCGTAGCCCGGGTATCCGCCGCCGAAGATGCTGACCGCCGCGGAACCAGCCGCGAAGAGACCGGGGATCGGCTGGTTGTCGTCGTCGAGGACCTGGCTGTGCCGATCGACGGCGAGGCCGGAGTAGGCTCCGAGGTCGCCCATCTCGATCTTCGCCGCGTAGTACGGTCCCTTGTCGAGCGGCTCGAGGTTCGGATTGGGCTGGTGCTCCATGTCGCCCTTGAAGTGGTGGAACCAGTTGGATCCGCGATTGAACTTCGGGTCCTCCCCCTTGGCGGCGCCCGCGTTGAACTCGGACAGGGTCTTCTTCAGCCCGGCGGCGTCGACACCGATCTTGCGTGCGAGTTCCTCGACCGTGTCGGCCTTGTGGAGGAATCCGGTCTTCTTGAAATAGCTCTGCGGGATGGGCCGCGGCTTCGCGTAGCCGATTCCGTACTTGTTCATGGCTTTCGAGTCGGCGATGATGTAGCCGAATGTCTCGTCCTGGCCGGCGTTCTCCTGAATCATCGCCATGCCGAAGTCGTGGTACGAACTCGACTCGTTGGCGAAGCGTTCACCCTTGCGGTTCACGGCGATCAGTCCCGGGAGCCCGAACGCCCGCAGGTGCGGGAAGATCCGCTGCTGTCCGCGCAGACCGGTGAACACCGTGACCGGCGCCCAGGCGGCCGGCTCGTGGACGTCGGTGTCGACGTGCCCGCCGAGCGGTGCGGCCAGGCGCACGTTGTCGCCGTCGTGCCCGACGGTGGGCGTGAAGTGGTTGTCGCCGTGCGGATCATGACCCCAGTACTCGGCGCGCAGGGAGGCGTCCGAGGAGTAGCCGCCTGCCGCGATGACGACACCGAGCCGCGCCTCCACCGTTGCCGCGTGAACTCCCCCGAGCACGGCGCCGGTGACGACCCCGTTCTCCGACTGCAGGATCTTCGTGACGGGTGTCTCGGTCCACATCCGGATGCCGAGCTTGGCCGCGGACGACACCATCCGGACCATCAGCGAATTGCCGTTGGTCCGGTCGAACGACCGTCGGCAGAGCACCGTCTCGACCCACGTCTTGAGGAGCTTCTTCGACACGTAGGCAAACGATTTCCACGACTGGTTGGCGTGCAGGAACTGTGCGATGTCGGGTCCGACCTCGGGCATGTACCCGAAGACGGTGTACGTGTCGAGGTAGGGGCGCAACCGGAGCCGGTTCTCGCCGAGTGTGCGCGCGTCGACGACCTTGCCGGAGATCGCGCGCCCCGACGGCTTCGCACCCGGGGCGTCCATCTGGTAGTCCGGAGCCATTTCCGGATAGACGAATTCGACGTCGGTGTCGCGTTCGAGCCAGTCGATCGCCTCGGGGACCTCGTCGAGGAAGGTGTCGACCATCTCGGCCTTGTAGCAGTCCTTGGCGAGTGCCCGAATGTACGTTTCGATCTCCTGACGGGTGTCGCCCTGCGCGACGCCCTGCTTGTTGCCCGGCACCCACGCCCAGCCGCCCGAGATGGCGGTGGTGCCACCGAGCCACTTCGACTTCTCGGCGACGATGACGCTGTGGCCTTCGCTCGCGGCCTTGAGCGCGGCGGCCATGCCCGCGGCCCCGGACCCGATGACCAACAGGTCGCATTTGACGGATTTCGAGCTCATATGTGGACCTTCCCTGGAGAGTCGGCACTCGATCGCGCGAAGGCACTGCTGTGCAGCATGTTTGGAGGCACACTGCGCGATCGGTGACGGTGTGTTCGTGTCACCCACTCTGACCGAGCCGAGACTCGGGTCACAGCTCGACTCCAATGGATGGAAAGGTTTCTGATCAGTGCCGCGATCCGCGCGTCATCGCCCGGGTGATGCCGCGCGACGCCGTCGTCAGAGCCGCCACCACCGACTGCGGGTTCGCCTGATCGTGCGGGATGACGACGGACAGGGCGGCGATCACCTTGCCGCCGTCGCTGTCCCGCACGGGCACAGCGACTCCCGTCGCACCCGGGGTGATGAGACCGGCGGCCACCGCGAAGTGCTGGTGCCGCACCTCGGCGAGGAGACGCCGCATCTGGTCGGGGTCGGTGACGGTGGCGTCGGTGTACCGTTCGAGCGGTTGCGACAGCAATTCGTCCTGCACGTCGCGGGAGGCGTTCGCCATCAGAACCAGACCGGACGAGCACGCATGCACCGGCAGCCGTCCGGCGATCTTGGTGACGTTGACGACGGACCCGCGGGTGGAGAGCCGTTCGACGAACAGCACCTCGTTGCCGTCGAGGACGCCCAGCTGGGTGTGCTGCTTGATCGCGGCGTTCACATCCTCCATGAACGGCATCGCCGCCTCGCGCAGGCTCAGGGTGTGCGAACCGCGGGACCCCAGTTCCCACATCCGGACCCCGATGCTGATGCGGGTGTCGTTGCGTTCGAGGAGGCGGAACTTGACGAGTTCGCCGACGATGCGGTGCGCCGTCGCGACGGGGAGGTCGGACCGGCGCGCGATGTCGGACACCGACAGGGACGGTGTGTCCGCGTCGAAGGAAGACAAGACCCTCACGACGCGGGCAGTGACCGATTCTCCTGTCGGTGTCCGTGACATCGTCCTATTGTCCTCCGGCTACTCCCGCGAGGTCGACGGACGCCCGAGTTCGGCCAGCGGCACCCGGTACGTCTCGCGGGCGGTGAAGGCGGCGACGGACGAGACCAGCATGCACAGTGCCGTGAACACCGCGACCGGGACCCACGCGTTCGCCCCGGTTCCCAGCAGTGCCCAGCCGATCGCCGGGGCGAAACCGGCGATGAGGAAACCGATCTGCGTGCCGACGGCGAAACCGGAATAGCGCACGGGCGCGGCGAACATCTCGGTGAAGAAGCTCGGCCACAGGCCGTTCACCATCGAGTAGAACAGCGTCATCGTGAGCAGTGTGGCGACGAAGATCAGCGGAATGGAGCCGACCGAGATGGCCCAGAAGTATCCGAAGATGGTGACACCGCATCCGAGAGTGCCGGTGATCCATACAGGGCGGCGTCCGACGCGGTCCGACAGCTTGGCGAGCAGAGGTATCGCGACGATGGAACCCGCGATCGACGCCGACGACGCCCACAGCATCGTGGTGCGGTCGATGCCGACCTCGGGTCCGGTGGCGTAGGCGAGCCCGAAGACGGTGAACACCGTCTGCCCGACGGCGAACAGCGAGCACAGGGCGATCCGCAGGACGTCCCGCCACTGGGTGGTCACCACGGTGACGACGGGCAGTTTCTGCACCTCCGCGTGCTCACGCGACTCCGCGAACACCGGGGTCTCGTCGAGCTTGGTGCGCACGAAGTAGGCGACCACGAGCATCACGGCACTGCACCAGAACGGGATTCGCCAGCCCCAGCTGTCGAGTTGGTCCTTCGGCAGCGCGGCCACCGGGATGAAGACGAGGGTCGCGAGCACCATCCCGGCCGCGTAGCCGGTCATCGTGAAACTCGTGAAGAATGCCCGCCGCCCCTCGGGTGAGTGCTCGAGAGTGAGCGTGCTGGCGCCCGCCGCCTCACCGCCCGCGGAGAACCCCTGCGCGAGGCGGCACAGGACCAGCAGGATCGGGGCGGCGATGCCGATCTGCTCGTAGGTGGGCAGGAACCCGATCGCGAGACTCGACAGTCCCATGATGAGCAGCGTCAGCAACAGAATCTTCTTGCGGCCCAACTTGTCCCCGAAGTGTCCCAGCACGATTCCGCCGACCGGCCGGGCCACGTAGCCGACGCCGAACGTCGCGAGCGCGGCGACCGTGCCGATCGCGTCGTTGCCGGCCGGGAAGAACGTGTGCCCGAAGACGAGGGCGGCGGCGGACCCGTAGATGAAGAAGTCGTAGTACTCGAGCGCGCTCCCGAGGAACGACGCGAGCGCCGCCTTCTTCGGCGTCTTCGCGACCTCGACGGGTGGCGCGGCGGTCGGGCTGTCGTGCGTCACGGCGGATACGTTCATCGACTCTCCTGCGATCGGGCCTGGCGTGGTGTGACTCAACGTGCCAACCGCGACCACGCGTGCGCAACGTCACATCCATCCATTGGAAAGCCGGCACCGTGCTGTCCCGGACGAACGGGACGCCCGTTGCGTCAGATCGAACGAGCGTCCCGTTCGTCCGAGACGCGCTACGGCTGCGGCGGGGACAACTCCCAGCCGGTGCTCATGTCGCGGGCGAGGTCGGGCACCCGCCGCAGCACCCGCTGGCCCACGACGAAGTCGCGGAACGGGATGGCCAGCAGGGCCCGCAGCTCGCCCGGACGGCCCTCGGCTAGCCGCTGGTAGGACGACGCGATGTCGCTGACGATGTACTGCCAGCGCGGTTCGCGGTCGGCCCAGTTGAAGCCCGGCAGGGGTGTCCGGAGACGGTAGTCCGCGCCGTTCACGTCGCCCGTCACCGCCATCGGCGACACCTGTCCCGGTGCCCGCGCGCCCGGGACCGAGGGTTGCGCCGCGAGGGTGGTGGCGTAGGTGAGCGCCCGGCCGACACCGTCGCGCGCGGCCGACGTGACGTCCCACTGGTCGGCGATGATCTGATTCTGCTCACGCGACGCCATCCGGAACAGGGCGTCCGCGTATCCCGCTGCGGTGCCGGAGAAGATGCCGTTCCAGGCGATCTCGGCATTCTCGTCGAGCAGTCCCGCGGCGGCCATCTCCTCGACGGCGCCCCGGCCGTCGCTCAGGTACGCCTCGTGCATGGGCACCATGTCGAAGTAGATGTGTTTCTGCATCATCAGCAGGCGTTTCTGATACCAGTCCAGGTCGCCCGCCGTCATCGCCGGACCGACGGTGGCGAGAGTTCTCGGGTCCGGCGGCAGGAGCGTCGTCGCCTCGCCGGGAAGTCCGCGGACCGTGGACGCGACGGCGTTGCCAAGCGTGTGGACGGCGTCGACTCCGAGCACGGTCCGGCCGAGGTCGAGGTCCCAGAAGCCGGCAGCGAACGAGCCTCCCGCCAGTCCGGCCATACCGGACCAGTAGAGCTCGGCGCGTTGGAGTTGATACCGGCCGTAGTTCTCGTACACCCGGTCGACCACCGCCGCGTTGGCGATCAGCCCGGCGTTCGGATCCCACCCGGCAAGGTCGATGCCGGACGCCTCGGATCCTCGCGCCAGCCAATATTGTTGCAGCAGGACGGAATACCTACTCGGTGCGACGCCGTCGGAGCGGGCGGCGGCCAGCGCGGCACCGAGTGCGGCGGAGTCGGTGGGCAGCCGGGGGTCCAGCCCGCCGATCGACTCCGCCGCCGCGTTCGCGGGCGTGATGTCGAGGAGGCCCGCGTACCCGGTGGCGTGCGCGACGTTCGGCGCCGGACCAGCCCAAGCGAGGACCCCAAGCAACGCGACGAGCACCCCGCGGATTGTCGTGTTGCGGACCCCAGGTGATTGGCAGTGCACAGCACCGGGCATGTCAGGTATTTAACAACATATATGTGATTGCGTCCGGGGTTTGCCCGGATCCACCCCCACGTGAGCGCTAAGGAGTGCCCCGGCACACGACGCCACTCACGTGGGGCCGAGTTCACCCAGGACGGCCGAGAGAATGGTGTGCGCACTGGCAATGACCGTCTCGATCGGCTGGGGGTTCTCCGACAGCACCCATTGCTGGGCGATCATCAGCACCGCCCCGACCAGGCCGGTCGCGAGGGTGCGGAGGTGGAACTCCGGAAACGCGGTGCGGTCGACCGCCGGACCGATGACGACGAGCACGGCGTCCACGAACGACCGGGTGACGCGGCGATAGGCGATGTCGACTTCCGGGCCGACACCGAGGACCTCCTGGAAGGCGATCCGTGGGATCCGCGGGTCGTCGGCGACGGACCGGAAGAACGCGGTCAGCGCCCCGCGAACCCTGGCGTCCAGATCGGCGCCCCCGTCCCCCGCGCCGCGCAGGACGCTGTCCCGGAGGCGGTCGGTCACGCTCGCGTACGCCGCCAGCAGTAGGGCTTCGCTGTCGTCGAACGACTCGTAGAAGTAGCGCTTGGTGAGCCCGGCGGTCGCGCAGATCTTCTCGACGGTCGCGGACCGGTATCCGCTGGTCCCGAACACTTCGACGGCGGCGTCGACGAGACGCGCGCGGCGCTCTTCCTGACGCTGGCGAGGGCTCGCACCGCGGTAGGTGCGGCCCGTCTCGTCGAGCCTGGGCGAACTCACTCCCCAATATTGACACCGCACAGTTCCAGATACAAACTGACACTGAACGGTGCCAGATCACACGCCAGGAGATCCCATGCCCACGCTCAGGAACAAAGTCGCACTCGTCACCGGAGCCGCACGGGGCATCGGAGCCGAGACGTCCCGCACCCTCGCCCGCAAGGGCGTCAAACTGATCCTGATCGACCTGGACGCCGAACCACTGAAAGCCCTCGCTGCCGAACTCGGTGACGACGTCGCGCTCGCCGTGGCCGCCGACGTCTGCGACCTGCCCGCCATGCAGAAGGCCGTCGACTCCGGCGTCGCGAAGTTCGGGGGCATCGACCTCGTTCTCGCGAATGCCGGCATCGCGAGCTACGGCTCGGTGATGCAGGTCGATCCAGCCAGGTTCAAGCGGGTCATCGACATCAACATCCTCGGCGTGTTCTACACCGTCCGGGCTGCGCTTCCGTCCGTGATCGAACGCAAGGGCTACATCCTGATCGTCTCGTCGCTCGCCGCGTTCGCACCCGCGCCCGGCCTGGCCGCGTACTGCGCGAGCAAGGCCGGCGTCGAGCATTTCGCCAACGTCCTGCGTCTCGAAGTCGCGCACCGTGGCGTTGCCGTGGGCTCGGCCCACATGTCGTGGATCGACACACCGCTCGTCCAGGACGCGAAAACCGACCTCACCGCATTCAACCAACTTCTCGCGGTCCTGCCGGGACCGGTCGGCAAGACGTCGTCGGTGGGTCCCTGCGTCGACGCATTCGTCGATGCCCTGGCAAAGCGGAAACGCCGGGTCTACGTGCCGCGGTGGGTCGCTCGCCGGCTGGCTGAAGGCGGTGGTGACGTCGCGCGTCGGCGATCGCAACACGCTGCCCCACGTACCCCGCATTCTTCCGCTGATGGACGAGGAGGTCGCGAAGCTCGGCCGCTCCACCAGCGCACGTAATGTCGCTCTCGACGACGTCGCCGTAGACCCGAAGTAGCCACCCGTCCCACCCAGCGAGAGAGTGTTCATGTCACACACCGATACCGCCGCCGACACCACCGGCGCGAAGGCTCCCGTCGAACACCTCGACGTGCTGATCATCGGGGCCGGACTGTCCGGGATCGGTGCCGCGTACCACCTGCAGGACAGCTTCCCCGGCCGGACGTACGCGATCCTGGAGAGCCGTGAGACGATCGGCGGCACGTGGGACCTGTTCCGCTACCCCGGCATTCGGTCCGACTCCGACATGTACACGCTGGGCTACCGCTTCCGGCCGTGGGAGAACGACAAGTCGATCGCCGACGGTCCCGCGATCCTCGAGTACGTCAAGGACACGGCGGCCGAGCACGGGATCGACCGGAACATCCGGTTCCGGCACAGGGTCGTTCGCGCCGAGTGGTCGACCTCGAACGCCCGTTGGACGATCGACGCCGAGCGCACCGACACCGGTGAGACCGTCCGGTTCACCGCCGATTTCCTGATGTCCTGCAGTGGGTACTACCGCTACGACGAGGGCTACACCCCCGAGTTCCCGGGCATCAACCGGTTCGCCGGGCAGGTCGTGCACCCGCAGAAGTGGCCCGAGGACCTCGACTACGCCGGCAAGCGGGTGGTCATCATCGGCAGCGGCGCCACCGCGGTGACGCTGGCGCCGTCGATGGCCGCCGAGGCCGCGCACGTGACCATGCTGCAGCGCTCGCCCACGTACATCATCTCGATGCCGGCCAAGGACAAGCTGGCCAACAAGCTGCGGCGCCACCTGCCCACGCGGCTCGCCTACGCGCTGACCCGGCTCAAGAACGCGTCGGTGGCGACGGCGATCTACCAACTGTGCCAGCGGTACCCGGAATTCATGAAGGGCCGCATCCGGCAACTCCAGGAGAAGTGGCTGCCGAAGGGCTACGACATCGACAAACACTTCACGCCCCGCTACAACCCGTGGGATCAGCGACTGTGCCTCGTGCCCAACGGGGATCTGTTCCGCTCCATCCGCAACGACGAAGTGTCGATCGTGACCGATCACATCGACACGTTCACCGAATCCGGGATCACGCTGAAGTCCGGCGACGAGCTGCGCGCCGACGTCGTCGTCACCGCAACGGGTTTGAACCTACTCGCGTTCGGCGGGATGACACTCGCCGTCGACGGCCGCGACATCGACCTCACCGAGACCATGGCATACAAGGGGATGATGCTCAGCGGGGTGCCCAATTTCGCCTTCGTCATCGGCTACACCAACGCGTCCTGGACGCTGAAGGCCGACCTGGTGTGCGAATACGTCTGCCGTCTGCTCGCGCACATGGACGCGAACGGATTCGCGCAATGCTCCCCGGAGCGGGACAGCGCGGTCGACGAGGAGCCGTTCCTCGACTTCGCCGCCGGCTACGTGCTGCGGTCGGTGGAGTCGTTCCCGAAGCAGGGTTCGAAAGCACCGTGGCGGCTGCGGATGAACTACTTCCGCGACCTGGTCACACTGCGGCACGGCAAGATCGTCGACGATGCGATGGTGTTCCGCCCGTGAGTACTTGTTAACCGCCCGGGGGATGTTGCGGAATTGAGTGAGGGTGGTGTGGCCCTCTCGTGGCTTGTGGCGGGTGCCGGTGCGGGCGGGGGTGGCCCCGCCTGGTCAGGTGGTGGCCGGGAGGGTGTTTCCTGCGGTCAGGTGGGTTGAGGTTCCCCCCGGAAAGTGGACACCGACTTGGCGGGACACCGGTCCCGCTGGAAGGATGTCCGTATGCCCCCTCGCAAGCGTCGGTCGTTCACGACCGAGTACAAGGTCGAGGCTGCCCACCGGGTGATCGACTCCGGTCGCACCATCGCAGAGGTCGCCCGAGAACTCGGCCTCAACGAGAGTCTGTTGGGTGAATGGGTCAAACT
>NZ_JBFUHV010000183.1:0-17183 GCF_056402215.1 Rhodococcus sp. P4_B6
CCAGCGGAGCAGGGCCCCGGCCCGGACCCGCTTCTTGATGTAGCTGACGAGGCGGTCGCGGTCGCCGTCCGACGACTCCTTGTGGAACTCATAGGATCCTAGGAACTCTTGGACGTGGTCGTAGGGGACGTCGGTGAAGACTGCCGTCTGCTTCCGGACCTCCTCGTGGCGGACGCCGTCCTTGGCTGCGGCGGTCACGAGTGCCCGGGCGGCCGCCGCGTTACCGGTCAGCCACTCACGGCCCGCGTCGGAGACGTCGAAGAACCGCGACTCGACAAGCTGCCCGCCATACGCGGCGTGGGCGAGAACCGCGCTCGTCATCTTCGCCTTGGACGTGATGCTCAACTTTGGGTGCGAGCGAAGACGGACGGCGAAGGTCAGCGGGGTCTCGTTGGACGTCATATATCGGTTGATGTCCTGGCGCATGTCCGCCTCGACCGTAGCGAGGTGCTTGAACCACCCGGCGAGCTCGTCGGTCATCCAAATACGGGGCAGATCCGCGTAGTGGTTCCGGTACCCGAACCACCGGCCCATCTGCAGCAACGTGTCGTAGGCAGACACCGCGCGGACGAACAAACTCGTGACCAGGCCCTCGAGGGTGAGACCACGGGAGAGGGTGCTGCCGCCGACGGCGATCGCCGTCACCGGACCGGCTTCGTAGTTCAGTCGGTCCTTGCTGCGGTAGTTGTCGATGATGACGCGGGTATCGCGGACAACGGCGCGGAGCTCGTCGAGCACCTCCTCGAAAGGCACCTTCTCTTCACCGAAGTCGTTCGCCGGAACACGGGCGGTCTCCTGATCCCAGGTCGAACGGAGGCGCTCCACGAACGCCGTGTCGCCGGCATCCAGTCGACCCAGTGTCCGGGCACGGAGACTCAGAAGCGGCTCCTTGAACGCCTCGTGCACGCGCGTCTCGGTCGTCGTGTGCACGAGCATGGTGGAATGCGGGTTGCCGCCACCGCGAACCCTGCGAGCCGCGGTGGCAAGCCAAAACCACTCCACCGCGGCACGGAGGGAGTGGGTGATCGCCGGCTCGAAGTAGGTCGCTTCCTTCTTGTTCTTCGGCTTGAGGTCGTCGACTTCGTCTTCGGGGACCTCCCGGATCATGTCCCAGCCGCCGGGGAGGTCCTCGGGATCCTCACCGGCGAGAAGATCGCGACCGAATAGCACCTCGGTGCCGTGGTAACCGTCGGGCTGGGGCAGGTTGACGATGAAGTCGCGAGGGTAGAAATCCTCCTCGACCGACGGGTCGATGAGGAGATTCGCGAACGGCGTCGCCGTGTACCCGACATAACCGACCTGCGGGAACTTATTCAGCACGTCGTAGAGCAGCGGGTTGATCTTCGGGGTGGCGACCGTCGACTGGTCGGCCTCGTCGTCGATGATCAGCGTCGGACACTTGTCGAGATACTCTCCGGCTGAGCCGAGCCACTTGCTGAGCTTTCGCAGGACGACGGGGTTCTTCTTCACTACCAGCAGCAGACACTGCCCCTTCGCCGCGAAGAAGGCCTTCGGATTCGGCGGCGGAACGAAGTCCTGGGTCTCGCTRGTGACCTGGTGCCACTGCCCCGGGTTCGAGTCGACGAGGTCCTTGACGAGACGAATCTGAGTTTGCCGGCGCAACGAGTTGTGGATCCCCGACAACACGATGAACAGCTTGTAGCCCCGGTCGGCGGCCTTCGCCATCACTGCAGTGAAGTTGGTGGTCTTGCCTGACTGGACGAAGCCGACAACGAGCCCACGGGTCCGGAACTCGTCCTGCTTCGGGTGGTCGAGCAGAGCGACGACCTTCGTCGACGACTCGTCGACCGACTGAATGTTCTCCTCGCCGAAGTCCTTTTTCCGCATGGACCCCAGGAGGGCGGGCCAGTTCTTGTCTTTGTCCAGGTCCGGGCCGGTGTACCAAGTGGGGCGCCCGTTGAGGAACACCGACGGTGGCTCGTCGAGTTCGCGGATCCGTAGGCTCTCGGCCTCGTGCTTCGCGCGCACCAGCTTGACAACCGATTCGTCTGCGCCGAACAACCGCAGATTCTTCACGGCGTCGTGCGGTGTCATCGACTCGGTGAACTTGAGGAACACCTCGTACAGCTGCTCCACCTGCTCGTCGGAGATCTCGTCGGTTGCCATTCGCCCCCCAGAACATGCGCGTCTTCACGATCGACGCTGACCTTGGTGGCAGCATCGAGGGAAAGAATATAGGTCCCCTACTTGGGCCCCGCCGCCTCGTCCATCCAGCGACGCCGGGGGTCGCTGGTTCGTAGCTGAAGCGCCCGGTCCGACCGGGCAACCCAGACGAGGGGCGATATTGACGCCTCCGACAAAGTCTGCAGGCGACGGATCCGCAGGCCCGGCCCGCGGAAGCTCGTCCCAGGACACACCCTGTACGCTTCGATTTCTGTCTGAGCCGCACGCTATGGTGTGCCCATGCCGCGCGCCTCAGCCATCCGAACCCTTGATCTATTCGCGGGCGCCGGGGGACTTTCCGCAGGTCTGCACGCTGCGAACAAGCGCTTCAAGCCGGTCACGGCCGTTGAAATGGACGTGGCAGCAGCCGCGACCTACGCCACAAACTTCCGCACACACGTCTACGCCGGCAAGATCGAGGACTGGCTCGTCGAAGAGGACGTCCCTGCGGTTGATGTCGTCGTCGGCGGCCCGCCGTGCCAGGGGTTCTCCGCACTTGGTCTGCRGGACGCAGCAGATGCCCGCAACACTCTGTGGTCGCAATATGCAGAAGCGGTCCACCGTGCGAGACCCAGTTACTTCATCATGGAAAATGTCMCTCAGTTCATTAAATCTCCCGAGTTCGACCTATTTCGCCGGAGCACCGAGCCCGGTGGGAAACTGGCGGACTACACCTTCAATGCCGCTGTGCTGAATTCTGCACATTTCGGCGCCGCCCAAGCGCGTAAACGGACAATTGTCATAGGCTGGCATCGAGACCTGGACTCACCCGGAATGCCTGAATCCACACACCTCGAAGCGGCCGTGACGGTACGGGAAGCTCTCGACGGCGTCGCTCCAGCAGTCAGGGAGACACAGCTTCCCGAGTCCTACATCGAGTTCAACGGTAAGACACTCCCGGGAGCGTTCAAATCCTCAGATCTGCACCTCACCAGACAATATGAAAGCATTTCACTCGATCGGTTTTCTTACATCCCCACCGGCGGGAATCGGTTCGACATTCCAGACCATTTGCTGTCCAACTGCTGGCGTAACCACAAATCCGGCTCCGCCGACGTGATGGGCCGCCTACACTGGGACCGCCCCTCAGTGACAATACGCMCCGAATTCTTCAAGCCGGAAAAGGGGCGATACCTGCACCCGACTGAAAACCGCGCAATCACACACTACGAGGCAGCGCGAATTCAAGGATTCCCCGAGGACCACCAATGGGTGGGATCCAAAACCGCGATTGCGCGACAAATTGGCAATGCGGTGCCGATTCCGCTCGGACGCGCCATCGGTAAGACCATCGCGCGAGCGCTACGTAAGCGATAGCCTCGGCGAGCTGGCGCAAGGCTTGTCCAGCACACGACACTGCCTGGGTGTGAAAACCTCTATAAGACAACGTTATTCCGATTTTGTCATCGGTTGGTGGCCAGGGCTGGCGCGCAGAGGAGTGTAGTGGTGTCGGGCTGGGCAGCGCAGATGTCAACTTCCCTTGTCAGATGTCGCGGGTGTCGGTGTCCTGGCGGTCGAGCACGCGTTGCCCGGTCGACTCCTCGGCGACACCCGCGAGGTCGTAGGGGAAAGCTGTTCGGTGGGCTGTGTCTCCGGGTCGCGACGCGGCGGCGCGGTGCGAGAGGCCGCCAGTAACTCGGCCGGTGTGCGCCGGGTTCGATCTCTGGTGTTGCATCATGCGGATCTACCAACGCTCGCGCGGTGCGTCATGGCCGGTGATCGAGCGGTACTTCGTCGTCGCTCCCGACCTGGCTACCGGCCCGGCAAACGAACATGAGCGCTTCGACGAATGCCGCGCACGGGCCCCGAAGGGCTGAAATTCGGGGGTATCTGACCTGCGGAATTGTTCTAAATCCCCCGTTTCGGCGCATCGTCCAGATACTTAGTGGGACAACCTATTCCTTTCGTCTGGAGGAGCCGTTCATGTTCGCTGTGTGGCGCAGTTGCCAGCATTACGCCAGCCCCGATTCCCTGCCCGATGCACAGGCCGCGAGCTTGGAGACTGTTCTGAACGCGTCGTCGCGGTTGCCGTCCGCCGGCCGTGCAAGCAGGTTCGTCGCGCGGCAGATGAACGGGCAATGGTCGGCGGTCGGGTTCGTCAAGAACGGGTCGATGGTGGAGACGACGTCGGTTACCCAACTGCGCAAGTACGACAAGGTGCGGCGCCGGGCGATGAAGTGGTCGAACGACAACTACAAGGCGCTGACCCCGGCCGATCATCCGCAGCACACGGTGGACCTGGACCAACGGTGACGCCAACCGAGGTGAGCCCACAGGACGGTCGATGAAGCATCTGGCCGTGTCGTTGTCGTGGTGTCCGCCCTGGTGGTTTTCCCGATTCGCATCGCAATCAGCCGTTCGAGCCCTGACTATCCGGCGTGGCCAGCCGCTCCTCGTCACGGACCACGACGATCGAGCGGGGAGTGGCGTTGAGCTTTTCGCTCGAGCCGACGGGGTCATCTTGCATGGGCGCCGCCAATTTGACGTGACTTTGTTCCGCTCAGCGGCAGCGGAGGTCGCTGGCTGCGGATCATGCGGTACGAGGTCTGTGTCATTCGAGTGAATGACGTAGAGGTGCAGGGTGACTGGCAGTGTGACACTCCCATTAGATTCCAAATCTCCTGCCTCGAAGAACCGATCTGGTGGAAGGAGCCGAGCTGACGGTGGCTGCGTCTACAGTCCGTGGTAGGTCGATGGTGCATGGCTGACGCACTGTCGACGAACATAGGCGATCGAGGTTCAGGAGCTACTTAGGTGCAGGTCTGGCAGTGGTGGTTTGCGAAGTCAGCAGCCGCGGCGGTGCAGTCGTGACGATGAAGCGTGCCGAGTGGGTCCCCGACGCGGGGTTGGCCCGTGAGGTTGACGTCCTCTTCGGTCGGGCGATCGATTCGTATCGTGCGAATCCGAACCTGATCGCCGAGCACAGCAACCACGAGGAGTCCATCCGGGTCGGCGGTTACTCGAACCGCACGCTTCTGGAATTGGTGCAGAACGCGGCCGACGCGATGTCGGGGGCTGACGAGCACGAGGAAGGGGCCGGGCGGGTCGAAATCGTCCTTGACCTCGACCACCAGACTTTGTACTGCGCGAACGGCGGGCGTCCGTTCTCGCGAAGTGGCCTCACTACCATCGCTCACGCACACCTCAGTGGTAAGAGGGGCGACGAGATCGGGCGGTTCGGGCTCGGGTTCAAGTCGGTGCTTTCAGTCACCGACTCCCCCCAGGTATTCAGCCGGTCCATCTCCTTCGAGTTCAACTCTTTGAAGGCGAGGACAACGATCGCGTCGGTCGGGTCAGTGGCCAAGAGGTTCCCGGTCCTGCGGACCGCGACGCGGATCGATGCTGAGGACGAGTTCGCCAAGGACTCGATCCTGGCCGAGCTCGCGGAGTGGGCGGTGACGATTGTCAGGCTGCCGCACGCGTCGAAGCTGGAGAACCTCAAGAAGGAGATCGAGGAGTTCCGCTCCGAGTTCCTCCTGTTCGTCAACGCGGTGCGTGAGGTCCGGCTCCGGGTGATTGGAACGGACGAAGACTTCGTGACGAGTCACGTATCGCGGGACCTCGGCGACGGCAAGTTCCGGATCGAGCGTCCCGATGATTACCACGATGAGTGGTACGTCGAGAACCGGATGCATGCACCCAGCTCCCAGGCTCGTGCCGAGGTCGGTGAAGCGGTTTCGCGTGACCGGGTGAAGGTCACGGTTGCCATGCCTGCGCGCTTCGCCCAGATGAAGACGGGCGAGTTCTGGTCGTACTTCCCGCTGCAGGATAAAACGTCGGCATCCGGCCTCTTCAACGCTCCGTGGAGCGTCAACGACGACCGCACCACGCTGCTCGAGAACACCTACAACCGAGAGATCCTCGTGACTCTCTCCGAGATGTTCGTCGACATGTTGCCGAAGGTCTCGTCCGTCGATGATCCGGCTGCGCACCTGGAATACATGCCGGCGCGTGGTCGTGAAACCTACTCGTTCGGCGACGAGATCCTCTGCGCCTATGTCCCGCAGATCGGATCCGAGATGGCATTGATCCCAGACGGAACGGGCGCCTTGTGCACGCCGCAGGATCTCTGTCCACTCGACTTCACGGTCGACGGCGTGTCCGAGAGTGACCATCGAGGGTGGATCGAGTCACCCAACACCGGCAACGATGCCCCGCACTGGCGTTGCTACGCAAGCAAACAGCGTGCGGCTCGGCTGCGGCAGCTCTACGTCTACAAATTCTCCTCTGTCTTCTTGGACCGACGGTCCAGGGACGAGATGAAGGCGCTGGAGACGATGCCCAAGCGAGGCATCCTGTCATGGCTGCGTGAGTGGGCAGAGGGAGCCGACCTCGACTCTGCCGCGAAGGCGCTCGATTTCGTCCTTATGAACCCCAAGATCGACGGCATCAGGTCTGCCAAGGTCATACCGACGACCAGCGGGATGCGTTCCCTCGAGGATGGTCGCGAGGTCTTCCTCGAGCGAGTGGACGACGTCGACATCGAAGGAGCGAGCTTCGTCCACCCGGATTTCCTGGCGATCTCCGGCATGGAGAAGAAGCTCCGCGAGAAGGCCAGGTTCCGGGACCTGGATCCGCTTGCAATCCTCCAGGCCAGGCTGGCCAAGTTGTCTCCTGTGTCGGGAGACGACGAACTTTTGACGTTCTGGGACGCCGTTCTGGACGTGCCGATCGACCAGGCCGCGAAGGTCGTGTCGGGCGATGCGACGGATTGCATCAAGGTACCAACGCGCGACGGCGGCTGGTCTTCGCCCAGGCAGGTGCTGGACATCGATGGCCTTGGTGACGGCATTCCGGATCGAACGCTGGACCGGACGAGATGCATTCCGCAGGTCGCGCATGCGGCAGGGGTCATCCATGGTCCTGTGTCGGCGTACTCGGTCGAGGACGAGGTCTATTTCGAGGACTACTGCCAATATGTGACAGAGGAGCTCAATGGGAGGCTCGGGCCCGGAGAGCGCCCCATCGAACGGGTCGAGTTCGACAAGAACGACGGTCCCGGTCCGTTCTCGGTGCTCCTCATGCTGGAGGAGGCGCAGGCCCTTGACCCGTTTCGCGAGATGTGGACGGTTCAACTTCTCAGTTTGGACGAGGGAGCGTACTGGACCTGCGAGGACGTCGACACGGGCCAGGTCCACCGAGTTGTATCCCCAGTTCGGTGGGCAGTGGAGCGGGCAGGGCTGCTGCAATCGACTCGCGGCTACCGGGCTGCGGGGCAAGTCGTTTCCGCATCGCTCGTCGAGTATGAGGCGCTGTTGCCGCTCTTCCGCGGACCGCGCCCTGTCGAAGACGCTCTGGCATTGCCGAGAGAACTGGACCAGGTTCCTGCCGACGTGCTGCGTGAAGCGCTCGAGGCGGAGCTCATCCCTTCTCAGATCAAGGACGGCACGCTGACGGCATTCGTCATCGCTGCCAGCAGGATCGCGTTCCCCGGCGGGCATCCGGCGCTCATCCCCGCCCGCGTAGGACGCGGCGTCGAGGCGAGACGGCCCGACACGGTGTACTTGGCGACCACCGATGAGGAACGTGATTTCCTCAGTTCGAGGCACAAGCCCTACCTCCGGGCAGATCAGAATCAGATGGGGCTGCTCCTAGAACTGGTTGGATGCCGCCGGTTCGAGGACAGCTTCTCTTTCTCTCTGCTGGTCGAGGGCCTGCAGGATGAGGAGCCCGTCATCGACTTGTACACGGGGCTCCGTACGACATTCGTCGTCGACAAGGTCACGAACGCGACAGTGGCGAAGGCGGTCCACATCGCAAAGCGAGTGACAACCGAGGACGGCGTCGAGGACAAATCGCTAGAGTGGCACCTCGACGGGTTGACGCTCGTGGTCGGCGCGGACCTTGACGAACGACGTGTCCTCGCGATCCTCAGCGAGGCATTCGACCTCAGGCTGTCGAACGCCGAGCTGAGCGATATCCTTCAGGCAGGCGTCGACCAGCATCTGGAGGAACAGCGGCAGGCAGCCCATGCTGCGTCCAGTGATGCCGAGCGTCTTGAGGTCTACTTCGGCGACGACACGCTGAAGGAGATCCTGCCGAAGGGGCTCTGGCATGCACTCAAGGGGCAGGATCTTGTAGACGACTCGACGTCCGTCGCGGAGCTCTTCATGATCGTCTACGGCAGCGACTCGATCCGTCTCCTCGCAGATCAGTTTCGAATCGAGGGGTACACCGACGTTCCGACGACGTGGGCGGGCGGAGCACCGACAATCGCCTGGCTTCGGAAGATGGGGTTCGGTACCGAATACGCCGGGCGGCGGAACCAGCGCCAGGACGACGAGTTCGTCGTGCCCGGTGCTGTGGAACTCAACCCTCTGCACAGCTTCCAGAATCACATCAGCCGGCAACTGCGGGATGTCCTGACGCTCCAGGAACCGAACGGTCGCGCGCTCAAGGGGATGGTTGAGCTTCCGACGGGAGCCGGGAAGACCCGCGTCGCCACGGAGACTGTGCTGCGGCTCTTCGTCGACGGCAAAATAAGCGGAACGGTGCTGTGGATCGCGCAGTCGATCGAGCTCTGCGAGCAGGCGGTGCAGACCTTCAGCACCGTCTGGCGTTGGCTCGGAGATAGGCGTCCGCTCACGATAGGTCGGCTCTGGGAGAACAACACCGTCCACGAGCCTGACACCGAGTTCAGCGTGGTAGTGGCCACCGACGCCAAGCTCGACACCGTGATCGACACCCCAGCGTACGAGTGGCTGAGCCAAGCCTCTGCCGTCTTCATCGACGAGGCACACCGTGCTGGCGGATCGAAGCGATACACGAGGATTCTGAGGTGGCTCGGTGTCGACGGGCGTAGTTGGGAACGGCCTTTGGTGGGCCTCTCGGCAACCCCGTTCAAGGGCACGGTTGAAAAGGGCGAGCCGACGAAGGAACTGGCGGCCCGTTTCGGTAACCGCATGATCAAGGCATTCGAAGGCAACGCCTATGAGGAGCTGTCGAAGATCGGTGTCCTCGCCCGGGTCGAGCATGAGGTGTTGCCTGGCATCGACGTCGTCTTGGAGCCAAGAGAACTCGAACACGTGCAGGCCAAGGGAAAGCTCGAGCCTCAGGTTCTCGAGCGCATCGGCGCAGACCAGGCGCGAATGGCGGTTCTCGTGAACCACATTTTGACCCAGGACTCAGAATGGCCCATCCTCGTGTTCACACCAAATGTCCTGTCCGCCCAGGTCCTTGCCGCGACACTGCGTTATCGAAAGGTCGAAGCCGCAGCGGTCAGCGGCCAGACGGGACGACAGGAGCGCCGTGACATCATCCAAAGATTCAAGGACAGAGAGCTCCGGGTGCTGGCGAATTGCGATCTACTGATCCAGGGATTTGACGCACCTGGTGTCCGCGCCCTGTATATCGCAAGGCCGACATTCAGTCCCAGCGCATACATCCAGATGGCCGGCCGTGGACTTCGCGGCCCCGAGAACGGCGGCAAGAAGGAGTGTCTCATCGTGGACGTCGCCGATAACTTTGGTGCAATCAACGATTTCCTTGGATATCGCGTCTACGAGGACCTTTGGCTGGAGCAGGGCGCATGATCCTCATACCGGACCTCGCCGACATCGAGACGACCACCACCAGCAACGCCGAACGTCGGGTCGCGCGCCTATTGCAGTCGGTCGGCGGGCCCCGCGAGGCGGTCGCCTTTCATTCCGTCAAGTTGCGAAGCCACGCGGTCAAGCAGCAGGCAGAGGCTGACTTCGTCGTGCTCTGGGACGGTGTCGTGATTCTCCTCGAGGTCAAGGGAGGGGGCGTCCGGAAGTATGACGGCGTCTGGTATAGCATTGACCGCCACGGTGACTGGAAGAAGTTGCGTGAGTCTCCGATGGACCAGGCGCAGTCGGCGATGCATGCCTTGCGGGACATCCTGCACGAGGAAGGTGTCGGTTGGTTTGCAACTGAGGCCGTTGCCGTCACGCCTGATATCGACGCCCCACCTTCTGCCGTTGAGTGGAAGGGGAGCCACTGGTGGGCCAAAGACCAAATGAGCATCGCGGCGATGACGGATGCATTTGACAGGGTCGCCGGTGGGGCCAGGACTGCCCCCTTTCGAGTCAAGGTCGCGCGGCCCGAGAGTCTGCGGGCTCGCCTGTTCGGTGAGTTCACGCGGATGCCAGTTATCGATGCGCAGCGTGGCGCCGTCATCGAGGAGCAGAACCGCGCGACCGATGGCCAGGCTCGGGTTCTGGCCGCACTTTCGCGCAATCCGAGGATGCTTATCTTCGGCGGTGCGGGTACCGGGAAGTCTTTGGTGCTGGCAGAAGCCGCGAAGCAAGAGGCAGGCGAGGGGAAGTCGGTTCTCATTACCTTCCACTCGCCTTCCTTGGTCGACTTCTTCAGCCCGCGGATCGTGGGGAGAGCCATCGATCTCCTACAGTTCACCGACCTGTCCGGTGACAAGAAGTACGACGTTGTCTTCGTGGACGAGGCACAGGACCTCATGAACGCCGCCGGCATGGACACACTGGACACCGCGATACGCGGAGGTCGCGCTGGCGGCCGGTGGAGAATGTTTCTCGACCCCAACAACCAGGCACGCGTGGACGGCGAGTTCGACCCCGACGTCTGCGAACTGGTGAAGCAGGAGGCGCTCCAGTACGACCTCGACCGGAACGTTCGCAATACCCGGGCGATCGTCCACGTCGTGCAGGAGTACCTCGGCGCGGACGTCGGAGACCCGGGCATCGTCCACGGTGACAGAGTGGAGTGGCGGTGGTCGCCTGACGGGGCGGCCGACGTCGCGGCCGCCGAAGCCGTGGCACGGGAGCTCGTCGCGAACGGGGCTCGTCGCGAGGATGTCTGGATCATCAGTGTCTCCACGGATTCCGAGCCGCGACGAAGCAAAGCTGGATTCCTCGTGACGAACCCGCGGTTCGCCAAAGGGCTGGAAGCGGAGCACGTCATCGTCTGCGACCTGCCACAGGAATACGACGACCGGGGACTGGCCGCGTTCTACGTGGCTGTCACGCGGGCCCGAGTCACGCTCCACGTGGTCGCGTCCAAGGAAGACAAGAAGCGGCTCCAGAACCTTGTTCGAAAGCAGGTGGGCAAGTGAATCTCACTGCGGCCCAGCAGGTCGCGTTGAAACATCTCCGTGCGTCCTACGTGGGGCCTGAGGCAGGGGAAGAAGAGGTCACGGCAAACTTCCCTCACCGCCAGTATGCCGTCGGCATGCTGTTCCCGAGCGAGGCCGTGGCTGGTGGGACTCGTGCCGACCAGGACAAGGATGTAGGGGTCTCGGCCGACGTTCCCGAGGGCGATGTCGAGGAGGACGGTGCCGGAGTCCCTCTGGCGGAGGACTGGCGCCCCTCGTCAGTCGCCATCTCCTTCGTTACGGACGGCGACTCCGTCGACGTCGACTTCTCATGTGGCACATACTCCGCTGTCGGCGGAGACGGACCGCCGAGGTGGCGTCGTATCCCGTTCTCTGCCCCCGACCTCCTTTTCCGGCGGGGAGAAGGGCCTGTGGCTCTTGCTGTGGGCGACGTTTCTGTCGAGGTCGGGGCGCGTTGGCGCGATTTCAAGGGTGCCTCGTTGGTCACGGTGCACGTCCGGGTTCGGAGCGAATCCACCGGGGACGATCGACTCGACATCGCTCGGATGCTTTTCCAGGTCCGGCTGGCCGTCACTCCTTCAGCCGCTTCACAGATTCTGGAGTACCCCGCGACGCGTTCGTTCGATGCCGACCTGGAAACGGCCGAGCTGCGTCTGCGATACCGCAACAGGAAGGTTTACGCGGTCGGGCACGGCATGGCCGCGGACTGGGAGTTCACGGCAGGCCGCTGCAGCAGGGCCTTCCTCGACTCGGTACCGGCTTTCATCGTGCCTGCCGTCGAGACCACGGGCTTCGACGAGGGGACGGCCGAGGCCAAGTCTCTGGAGCTGAAGCATCTCCAGCAGCTCGACACGGATCCCGATGCGGTGCTTCGCTCGCTGGACGCCTTTGTCGATGCCTTCGCCGGCTGGGCTACCAGGCAGTTGGAAAGAGCCCAAGCCTTCGGCGATGACAGGACCGTGGCGATCCGGATCGCCGAGCGTTCTCAGGGTGCCGTCGAGAGGATGAGGGAAGGCGTGAACCGTCTTCGTGCGCCCGGACAGCACGACCTGCGAATGGCCTTTTCGCTCGGCATGGCTGCCATGCGCCTCCAGATGCGCCAGGCATCTATCAACCGCGGGGTGCCGGAAGGCCGGGTGCCCGAGCCGCAGTGGCGCCCGTTCCAGCTTGGTTTCCTGCTCGTCTCGTTGGCTTCCACCGTTGACGAGGCGCACAAGGACCGGGACGTCGTCGACCTCATCTGGTTTCCGACCGGCGGCGGCAAGACCGAGGCATATCTCGGCCTGGCCGCGATCGAGATTCTCCGGCGGCGGCGTGCTCATGGCGTGGCCGGTGGGGGTACCGCCGTGATCACCCGGTACACCCTGCGGCTCCTGACCTCCCAGCAGTTCCAGCGTGCTGCAGCGCTGGTATGCGCGATGGAGAAACTGCGGGCCACGGACGACCGGGCAAAGGGGATGGCGCCGTTCTCAATCGGTCTCTGGGTCGGCAACGAAGTCACCCCTGGCACACGCAGAGAGGCGCAGAATGCACTCGAGCGTCTTCAGAAGGCCGCGCGTCCGGAGGAGGCGAACCAGTTCCAGGTCGAGAGCTGCCCGTGGTGTCTGACGCCGCTGGTGCCGAAGGCCAAGAGCAACAGGTCTCAGGACTACGGCATGCGGTTGGTAGGAAAGGACGTCGTACTGCATTGCGTCGACGAGTTGTGCGAGTTCAGCGATGAGCTTCCGCTCGCGGTCGTCGACGACGTTCTGTACGACGACCCTCCGACAATCCTGCTTGCCACCGTCGACAAGTTCGCCCGCCTGCAGTTCCGCCCCCAAGCCGGCAAGCTGCTCGGGATCGGGACCATCTTCAAGCAGCCGTCCCTGATCATCCAGGATGAGCTGCACCTGCTGTCGGGACCACTCGGAACCACTGTCGCCGTCTTCGACGCAGCCATTCAGCTCTTACTGAACCGCTCCGGCATCAATCCCAAGATCGTTGCGTCAACCGCCACCATCCGTGCGTCCGACGAGCAGGTTCAGGGACTCTACGGGCGTGACGTTGCCTTGTATCCGCCATCAGGACTCGACGATGACCGCRCCTTCTTCTCCCGCCCCGTAGAGAGTGGAGAAGGGCGCCTCTACGTCGGCCTGATGCCACAGTCGGTCTCCCAGCCGTCGGCCGTCATCGCGGCAGTCACTCCCATGGTGGAGATGCCAGAGGTGGTCGCTGCCCGGGCTCCGTCAACCGCGTCGCGAGATGCGTATTGGACACTGGTCATGTATCACAACAGTCTTCGTGAGCTCGGCCGGACGGGAACGCTGGTCGTCGACGATGTCAACGGTCGTCTGGAGGCTCGCGCTGACCGAGTAGGCTTGCCGCTGCGGCCTGTCAGGGCGGGCAAAGTGCTGGAACTGACGAGCCGCCGCGGACCCGAGGAACTGCCGAAGGATCTCCGCGACCTTCGAGTCAGGGCCGACGAGTCGTCGGACGCAGTCGACGTGGTCCTCTCGTCGAACATCCTTTCCGTCGGCATCGACATTCCGAGGCTCGCCCTGATGCTCATGGTGGGACAGCCGAAGACCACCGCCGAATACATTCAGGCCACCAGCCGTGTCGGGCGCGGAGACACGAACGGCATCGTCGTCACACTCTTTAGGTCGAGCAGGGCCCGCGATCGGTCGCACTTCGAGACTTTCCGTGGCTACCACGAGGCTCTCTACCGCAGCGTGGAGCCGACGAGCGTGACACCGTGGTCCTTGTCCTCGCGTGACCGATCTCTCGCCGGAGCACTCGTTGCCCTGCTGCGGCAGTCGTTCAGCCCGCTCGCCGACAACGACGCGGCAGGCCGGTTCGACCTCGAGGACGACAGGATCAGCGCCGCGGTCGAGCGACTCGTCGAGCAGTTCCTTGGATACGTGACGCGATCCGACCGCCTCGAAGCCGAGGAGACGAGCGACGCGGTGTGGAGCCTTCTGAGGGACTGGGACCGACGGGCAGCCCAAGCACGTGAGTCGGGCGAGTTCTTGTACTACGAACGCTCGAAGAAGGAGCAGACAGCTCTGTTGAAGAGATTCGGTCAGTCCGGCGAAGGGTGGCTCGTCGGAGACTCGATGAGGTCCGTCGAACCCAACGTGGCGGTCGAGGTCCAGGAACCGCAGGAGGAGGTGCACCGTGGAGAAGATCAGGCATGACCTGCGCCTCTCCGAGACGATCTCGCCCTTCGGTGTCGGAGCGATCGTCGACGTCCGCGGCGAATCTCTCATGGCGCCGGACACGTCTTGGTGGGACAAGAAGTTCGCTCACGAGATCAGTTGTGAGCGTCTGATGGCCCGCCTTGGGGCCGGTGTCCTGCGGCAACCGCCGACGCATGCAAGCCGTGCCACCAAGGACACTCCTACGTTGCCCTACTGGCGCTTTCCTGCATGGCGGTTCTGTGAGCGCTGCGGCAAGCTCTCGAAGCTGACTGGGAAGAAGAAAGGAAAATGGAGTAACACCTGCGAGTGCGGTGGCCTGCTGGTGCCKATGCGATACGTCGCCATCTGCGAAAAGGGCAGCCACATCCAAGACATCAACTGGTTCCAGTGGGTGCATCGTGGGCGTGAGGCGGGCCTGAACGAGACTGTCCGCTTCTGCCGTGACTACAAGTCGCTCAGGTTTAGGAAGCTGGCGGACCGCGGAGAGAGCCTCGCGTCCCTGATGGTCAAGTGCCATGGGTGCGGGAACTCGCGCACCCTCGCGGAACTCGTAACGAAGGGGGCGCTGCAGCGAGACGGGATCCGCTGCGCGGGGCGGCAGCCCTGGGAACCGGAAGGCTCGGTCAAGAAGCCTTGCCCGCATCAGCTGGTCGCCGTGCAGCGTGGTGCTACGGGCAACTACATCGCCGAGAGGATCTCGGCTCTCGACATACCGGAAGAACGTCCGCAGTCTGTAGAAGCAGCAGACAGAATCCGTGGTCACGTGTACTTCGAAAAGGTTGTGACGGACAACGGCGGACCTCAGGCGGAGATGGTAGCAGGATGGATCGCCGACGAGCTCGGCGTGCCGCCGGAGACTGTCCTCGCCGTGGCTGCAGGAGAGGAAACCACCGCGGACGAGATGCTGCTCGACCTCAAGGACGGGGAGTGGGCGGCCTTCCTGAATAAGCTTGATGGTGGGCGCGACCGCACGAGAAGCGATTTCGTCGTCGACGGGAGAACTCTCGAAGGCATCGCTGGGCCGCAAAGCCTTCTCAGCAAGATCAGCGGTATCGGTCAGGTGCGTCGTGTCCGTGAGGTCCGTGCCCTCCGGGGATTCCGGCGCCATGACGCTGACGCGGCCATGATCAACGCTGATCTGGGCCCGGACCAGTGGCGTCGGCCCACCTACCCCGCGATCGAGCTGTTCGGAGAAGGAATCTTTCTGCGGTTCGACGAGGAGAAACTCGCCGAATGGGAGGCGCGGCCAGACGTGCAGGCACGCGCCGGCATCCTCAGGACGCGTAGGGCCGACTCTACTTGGGCTGGCCGTCTTGACGTGCCCGAGCCCAGGTATGTCGCCCTGCACACGCTTGCGCACTTGATCATCCGTCGGCTGGCGTTCGCAAGCGGCTACGCGTCTGCCGCGCTCCAGGAGCGGATCTACGCGAACTCGGACCGCGCCGACAAGACCGCAGGGATCCTGATCTACACCGCAGCAGGAGACGCGCAGGGGACCCTCGGTGGGCTTGTCAGGCTCGGAGAGCCTGACAAATTGATCCCCCTCCTGGTATCAGCCCTGGACGACGCAGACTTTTGCTCCAACGACCCGGTCTGCATCGAAAGTGACCGGCAGGGAGCCTCGCAGCTGAACCTCTCGGCTTGCCACGGTTGCGCCCTCGTGAGCGAGACCTCCTGCGAAACCGGAAACCGACTGCTGGATCGACAGCTGATACTGGGCGGAAGCGACGTCAGGGGACTGTTGGACGACGTTCTGACGGAGGTCCGGCAGCTCAGGTGACGACTCTTGAATGGACGTTTAGCGGCCCTGCGGGGGACGCTGGCGGCCGAGGTGGCGGCGCTTATGCTCCTGACGAAGCTCGGCGCCTCGGTCACCCTCCTCGACCCGCACCGTGTGTATGTTGACGGGCCGTCGCACCGGTCGGCGTCGGAGGTGATCTGTCCACGAGCCCTTCGTCCGGCGGTGGTCATCCTGCTCGCGATGCGCCTCGCGCGTCGGAACCACCGAGCACACCTACGCTCCCGCCGCCTTGAGGGTGTCCAATGTAGATTCGACACCGGTGATCAGGAAGTCGACGACCTGCATGACGTCGACACCCGGGTCATCTGCGATACCTGGTACCGGCAGAGTTTCGACGAATCCGATCTCAGGAACCGGGTCGAAGGACACTGCGCGCGGACTGGCCATCGGCGTGGTGGCTTGCGGCCGGCGGATCACAATGGTGGCCGCAAGTGCGCCGTCGACGAGTTCCTGGAGACTCGGGATTACATCGAGGATCTCGATCCGGTTTGGTGTGGTGGTGTCGACCGAGAGATCGTGCGGGGCGTACGCGACGACGGTGATCTCGCCGTGCTTGTCCGCATTGACGAGAGTGTTGAGGACCTGCAGTGCATGTTCGGCCGCGGGGACGGTGGAACTGAAGGGCTGGCTCGCGTGGATGGCGTCGATCACCGTGGGGGCGATCACCCTGGGAAGGGTCTTGCCCGGTCCCTTCTTGCCGTTGACGCCCATCCATTTCGGTTCCTCGTCGAGGATGGGGAAATAGAGGTTTCGCTCCTGGCTCTGGGTCAGCTCCGAGTTCTGCGTTCGCGCGTGCCCGACTATGGCGTGGTCGAGCTCGGAGCGGAGGTTCACGAGCACATCGCCGACGGCGAGTCCCCACCAAGTCGGGCATCGCGGGTTCGACCACCGCGTAGAACTTGAGGACTGCCTTGTCCGGGTCGTAAGGATGCTCGAAGTTCTTGTAGTCGAAATTGATCGGGTCGAGGGC
>NZ_JBFUHV010000184.1:0-16890 GCF_056402215.1 Rhodococcus sp. P4_B6
GTCCCTTGCCGATCGGCATCACCAAGTCGATGACACGCGTCGTCAGGATGTTCGGCGTCGTCTCCAGACGCAGCCGCTGATTCGGGTACAGCGGGGTGAGCTTGCCGAACTCGGGGCGCTTCTTGGCCGCTTCGACGTCGCCGCCGTTGACGGTGTCGATGCGGACCAGCGGGTTGAACTTCTGCCGCTGGTTGCCCTGGTCACCCTCGCGTCCGATCCGGACGGCGCCGGTGATGGCGTCGCCGCGACGGAGGCCGTTCTTGCGGATCAGGTTCATCGACACGTAGACGTCGTTCGGTCCGGCCAGGTAGCCGGAGGTCCGCACGAACGCGTAGTTGTCGAGGACGTCCAGGATGCCCGCGACCGGCTGCAGGACGTCGTCCTCGCGGATCTCGGTCTCGCGAACGTCACCGCCGCCGCCTTCACCGCGGTCGCGTCCACGACGACGTTCGCGGAAGCGGCGTCCGCGGCGTCCGCGACCGCCTTCCTCGTCGTCGCCGGGGCGGTTGTCGCTGGTGCGCGGGCCGTTGCCGCCCTGGCTGCGGTCGCCACGGTTGTCGCGGTCGCCCCGGTCACCGCGGGTCTCGCCGCGATCACCACGGGTCTCGCCACGGTCGCCGCCGCGCTCACGTCGGTTGCGGTCGCCGCCCTGCTCGCCGGAGCCGTCCTGCTTCGCCGGCTTCTCGGCGGAATCCTGACGGTCCTCGGCCTGCTTGCGCTCGGCCTGCTGCGTGTCGGTGGCAGTCGCCGAGGCCGTGTCCTGGGCGTTGCCGCCCTGGTCACCCTGCTCGGGAGCGCCCGCCCGACGTGCGGATCCGCGACGCTGGCGGCCACGACGTCCGCCTTCGGCGGTGTCGGTGTCCCCTGCAGCGCCGTCGGCCGTCGCAGGTTCGGCCGTCTTGGGCTCGGCGGCCTTCTCGGCGGGTTCCGCCTGCGGAATCACTTCGAGTTCGGTCTGAGCGGACTGTTCGCGCTTGGCGCGCGTCGCCCGGGTCCGGGGAGCGGTTTCGGTCGCGGCAGCGGCCGGGGCCGCAGAGCCGCCCTGACGCTCCTTGATCGCGGCGATCAGGTCGCCCTTGCGCATCCCCGAAATGCCCTTGATGCCCAGCTCACCTGCGAGAGAGCGGAGCTCGGTGAGCACCATTCCGGACAGCCCGGCACCTCGGCGCGCGTCGGCGCGCTTTGTGGAGGCCGTCACTGATGACGCCTGTGAAGAGTCGCCTGCCTGCGCGCCAACGGTATCCACCGAGGAGGCGCGCACAGGAGCGGCGATGAGGTCCGTATCGGTCACGGAGGTCCTTTCCTTCCCTCACTCGCGCTGCGCAGAGTCGAGGGTTCGTCCCGTAATTCGGTTTCGAATACCGAATTCGGATGTGCCGTACGTAGTTGCATGTGAAGAACTGCCGGCTTGCCCGCCATCACATCACCCTTGAAACAGGCGCGTACTCGCAATCCCTACACGACAGATAGTGCGGAGGATCGTGCCAGGAGCCGTCAACCCCGATTGACCTGGAGTAATTGCCCTGGTGAAGCACCGGCGTCTGATGCGCACGATGTACGGACATTGCCCAGGATAGCTGTGAACGACCGTAGGGGCAAGGAGACGCCCCTACGGCGTGTCAGCTGGTCCGGACGCCGTCGGCTACGTCCAGTTCGAGAACCTGCAACCCCTCGGCCTCGGCCTGTGCTCGAAGATCCACGGGGAAAGGCTCCGTGGTCAATGCGAGAACGGTCGGTCYGGCTCCGGAGACGGTGGCGGCGATACCCGCCTTGCGGAGGACGGCGATCCATCGCGTCGTCAGAGGAAGGGCCGGAGCGCGCTGCGTCTGATGCAGTCGGTCCTCGGTGGCCGACATCAGAAGGTCGGGACGCTCTGTGAGCGCCACCACAGCGAGGGCCCCGCGGCTGACGTTGAACGCGGCATCCCGGTGGGGAACCGTCTCGGGCAACAGACCCCGCGTGTGGGCCGTCGACGAGCGCTCCCCCGGAACCAGTGCGACGACCCGGATCGCGGGGTGCACCTTCAGCGGGACGGCCGAGTAGATGTCGGTGGCCGCGGGGGCTCCGTCGGCCTGCTCACCCGCGCAGCTCCACGACACGACCGCGCCGCCGAGCACGCTCGCCGACGCGTTGTCGGGGTGCCCTTCGAATTCCGACGACAGCTGGACGAGCTGATCGAGCGACAGTCCGAGTTCGGGGTCGAGCTTGATCGCCAGGCCGTTGGCGGCCGCCAGTCCCCCGACGACAGCGGAGGCAGAGGACCCCAGACCGCGCGAATGGGGTATCACGTTGCGGCACACCACGTCCAGGCCGTCGGCCCACACACCGGCCGATTCCAGGCCGCGTTCGATCGCCCGGACCACGAGATGGGATGGACCCCACGGCACGTCGTCGGCGCCCTCGCCCTCGACCCGGATGTTCAGCCCCGAAGCCGTGGTCGTCACGGTGATCTCGTCGTACAGTCCGAGCGCGATGCCCAGCGTGTCGAAACCCGGGCCGAGGTTGGCGCTCGACGCAGGCACGCGAGCGGTCACGGTGAGGCCCGCGGGGAGGGTCTGTGTCATGGTGGCAGTGTGGTCCTGCGGCGTGGTGGGCGTGGGCGCCCCCACTACGCCAGCTCGAGGGCCGAGGCGACAGCGACAGGGTCGACCGGGATCGGTTGGACCTCAGGCATACCCGCCAACGCCGTGTCGGGGTCCTTGAGGCCGTTACCGGTGACCGTGCAGACGACGGTCAGCCCGGAGTCCAGCCAGCCCTCCTTGCGGGCGGCGAGCAGGCCCGCGACGCTCGCGGCCGACGCCGGTTCGACGAAGACCCCTTCGGTCCTGGCGATCAGCCGGTACGCCTCGAGGATCTCGTCGTCGGTGGCGGCCCGGAAGGCGCCGTGCGACTCTTCCTTGGCGGTGACCGCGCCGTTCCAGGATGCCGGCGAACCGATGCGGATCGCGGTCGCGATGGTCTCCGGGTCCTTCACCGGCGCACCGTGGACGAGCGGCGCCGCGCCCGCGGCCTGGACTCCGAGCATGCGGGGCTTCACGCTGGTGAGCCCGTCCGCGTAGTACTCGGAGTACCCGCGCCAGTAGGCGGTGATGTTGCCGGCGTTGCCGACCGGGAGGGCGTGCACGTCGGGCGCCTTGCCGAGGGCGTCGCAGATCTCGAACGCCGCGGTCTTCTGCCCCTCGATGCGGACCGGGTTGACCGAGTTCACGAGCCCGATCGTGGGGAATTCCGCGGTGGTCTTGCGGGCCAGTTCGAGGCAGTCGTCGAAGTTGCCCTGCACCTGGATGATCCGCGCACCGTGCATGACGGCCTGCGCGAGCTTGCCCATCGCGATCTTGCCCTGCGGCACCAGCACGGCGCAGGTCATCTTCGCCTTGGCGGCGTACGCGGCGGCGGAGGCCGACGTGTTACCCGTGGACGCACACAGGACGGCCTGCTGACCGCGGGCCAGCGCATCGGTGACGGCCATCGTCATGCCGCGGTCCTTGAACGAACCGGTGGGGTTGAGCCCCTCGACCTTCAGGTAGACGTCGCAACCGGTGATCTCCGAGAGATGCCCGGCGGGCAGCAGCGGGGTGCCGCCCTCGCGCAGGGTGACCGTCTTCCAGTTCGGTCCGATGGCGAGGCGGTCGCGGTAAGCCTCGATCAGCCCCGGCCAAGGGGTGTGAACGGGATTACGGGTGCCGGTCATTGTTCGGTGCCTTCCAGTCGCAGCACGCTGGTCACAGCGGTGACGAATTCGAGTTTGCTCAGGGCCTCAACGGTTTCCGACAGGGCAGAATCCGTCGCGACGTGGGTCACGACGACGAGGCGGGCGCCGTCGCCGGCGCCTTCCTGCCGCACGGTGGAGATACTGACGCCGTGCTGCGAGAATTCGGCAGCCACCGCCGACAGGACCCCGGCCTTGTCCGCTACCTGCATGTTGACGTAGTAGCGGGTGGGGATGTCGCCGATCGGCGCGATCTTCAGCTTGGCGTACTTGGACTCGCGGGGTCCGCGGCCGCCGTTCACCTTGTTGCGCGCGGCCATCACCAGGTCGCCCATCACGGCCGACGCGGTGGGGGCGCCGCCGGCGCCCTGACCGTAGAACATCAGGCGCCCGGCGTTCTCCGCCTCGACGACGACCGCGTTGAACGCACCGTTGACCGAGGCCAGCGGGTGCTCCAGCGGCACGAGAGCCGGGTAGACCCGCGCGGAGATCCGCTCCTTGCCCTCGGGGGTGGTGATCCGCTCGCAGATGGACAGCAGCTTGATCGTGCAGTCGAGTGCGCGTGCCGACGTCAGGTCGGCCGCGGTGATCTTGGAGATCCCCTCGCGGTACACGTCGGCGGCGGTGACCCGGGTGTGGAACGCGATCGACGCGAGGATGGCAGCCTTGGCCGCGGCGTCGTAGCCCTCCACGTCGGCGGTCGGATCGGCCTCGGCGTATCCCAGGCGTCCGGCCTCGGCGAGGGTCGCGGCGTAGTCCGCGCCGGTCTCGTCCATCGCCGACAGGATGAAGTTGGTGGTCCCGTTCACGATTCCGGCGACCTTGTTCACCCGGTCGCCCGCGAGCGACTGGATCAGCGGGCGGATCACGGGGATGGCGCCCGCCACGGCGGCCTCGAAGTAGAGGTCGACGTTGTGCAGTTCCGCGGCCTCGGCCAGTTCACCGGTGTGATCGGCGAGGAGCGCCTTGTTGGCGGTGACGACAGACTTGCCGGAGTTCAGCGCCGAGAGAATCAGCTTGCGGGGCAGATCCATGCCCCCGATCACCTCGACGACCAGGTCGACGTCGTCGCGGGCCACAAGGGACTCCGCGTCGGTGGTCTGCAACTCCTCGGGAATTCCGCGGTCCTTGCCGGGGCGGCGGACGGCCACTCCACGCAGTTCCAACGGGGCGCCGACGCGAGCCTCGAGGTCTTCGCTGTGCTCCCGCAGGATACGCACGACCTCGCTCCCGACGTTGCCGAGGCCGAGGACGGCCACACCGATAGCGCGATGCGCCGATTCGCTCGTCACTCTTGTACCTCCAAGCTCAACAGGTCTTCCACGGTTTCCCTGCGCAGGATCACGCGCGACTGTCCGTCGCGCACCGCCACCACGGCAGGGCGGGCGAGCAGGTTGTACCTGCTCGACATCGAATAGCAGTATGCACCGGTGGCCGCGACTGCGAGCAAGTCGCCGGCGTCGATGTCCTCGGGCATCCAGGTGTCGCGGATCACGATGTCACCGGATTCGCAGTGCTTGCCGACGACGCGGGACACCACCGGCGCCGCGTCGCTGACCCGCGAGACCAGTTTGGCCTCGTACTCCGCCTGGTACAGCGCGGTGCGGATGTTGTCGCTCATACCGCCGTCGACGCTAACGTACCGGCGGGTGAGGTTGCTGCCGACGGTGACGTCCTTGATGGTGCCGACCTCGTACAGCGTCACCGTTCCCGGTCCGGCGATCGCGCGGCCGGGTTCGACGGCCAGCGTCGGCTCCGGCAGACCGACGAGCGCCGACTCGTGGCGCACGATGTCGCCGAGTTTGGCGGCGAGCTGGTCGACCGGCGGCGGGTCGTCGGTGGGGACGTAGGAAATTCCCATGCCGCCGCCGAGGTCGATGATCGAGATCTGGGCGGTCTTCTCGACGCCGAACTCCGCGACCGCGTCCCGCAGGAGCCCGATCACACGGTGCGCGGCCACCTCGAAGCCGTCGACGTCGAAGATCTGCGAGCCGATGTGACTGTGGAGACCGACGAGACGCAGGTTGTCGGCGGCGAAGACCCGCCGGACCGCGTCGATCGCCTTACCGCCGGCGAGCGAGAACCCGAACTTCTGATCCTCGTGGGCAGTGGAGATGAACTCGTGGGTGTGCGCCTCGACTCCGACCGTCACGCGGATCAGGACGTCCTGCACCACACCGGCTTCGGCGGCCACCTTGTCGAGGCGGTCGATCTCCGTGGCGGAGTCGAGCACGATGTGCCCGACCCGGGCCGACACGGCGGCGGTCAGCTCGGCGACCGATTTGTTGTTGCCGTGCATGGCGATTCGCTCCGCCGGGAATCCGGCATGCAGCGCGACCGCGAGTTCGCCGCCCGACGCGACGTCCAGGGACAGGCCCTCGTCGGCGACCCAGCGGGCGATCTCGCCGCACAGGAACGCCTTGGACGCGTAGTGCACCTTGGCCGTCGGCCCGAAGGCGCGGGCCATGTCGCGGCAGCGGGACCGGAAGTCGTCCTCGTCGACGACGAACAGTGGGGTGCCGTACTTCTCGGCCAGTTCGGTGACCGGGATGCCCGCGAGGCTCACCACTCCGTCCGCGGCGCGGCGGGCGTTGCGGGGCCACACCTCGGGAGAGAGCGCCGCGAATGCGGCCGCGTCGGCGGGACGTTCGGGCAGACCGGGCGCGTGCAGTTGCTCGGCGTGCTTGGGACCGGCGGGGTGCGCGTTCACATCTGCTCCGGTGCGCTGACGCCGAGCAGGGCGAGACCGTTGGCCAGAACCTGACGGGACGCGTCGCACAGCGCCAGTCGCGCGATGTGCAGCGGGCCGACCTCTTCGTCGCCCTGGGGCAGGATGCGGCAGGCACCGTAGAACCGGTGATAGGCACCGGCCAGTTCCTCCAGATACCGCGCGATGCGGTGCGGCTCACGCAGATTCGCGGCGCTGGTCACGACCCGCGGGTACTCGCCGAGGGTGCGGATCAGATCGCCCTCCTGCTCCGAGATCAGCAGCGAGAAGTCGGGATCCGTGACGGCGATGCCGAGGTCGGCGGCGTTGCGGGCGATGGCCGACAGCCGGGCGTGCGCGTACTGCACGTAGTACACCGGGTTCTCGTTGCCGGTGCTCGTCCACAGTTCGAGGTCGATGTCGATGCTCGAATCCACCGAAGACCGGATCATGGCGTACCGCGACGCGTCGACGCCGATCGCCTCGACCAGGTCGTCCAGGGTGATGACGGTGCCGGCACGCTTGCTCATCTTCACGGCCACGCCTTCGCGGACCAGGTTCACCATCTGCCCGATGAGTACCTCGACGGTGTCGGGGTCGTCGCCGAACGCGGCCGCGGCCGCCTTGAGCCGGCCGATGTATCCGTGGTGGTCCGCACCGAGCATGTAGATGCACAGGTCGAAGCCCCGGGAGCGCTTGTCCTGGAAGTAGGCGATGTCACCGGCGATGTACGCCGCGTTGCCGTCGCTCTTGATGACGACCCGGTCCTTGTCGTCGCCGAAGTCGGTGCTCTTGAGCCACCAGGCGCCGTCCTCCTGGAAGAGGTTGCCGGAATCCTTCAGCGTCTCGACGGCCTTCTCCACCGCGCCGGACTCGAACAGCGAGTTCTCGTGGAAGTAGACGTCGAAGTCGACGCCGAACTCGTGCAGGGTGCGCTTGATGTGCGCGAACATCAGGTCGACGCCGATGGCGCGGAAGACCTCCTGCTGCTCGCCCACGGGCAGGTCCAGCACGTCGGGGCGCTGCTGCTGCACCGCGGTGGCGATGTCGGCGATGTAGGCGCCCGCGTATCCGTCCTCGGGGGCGGGTTCGCCCTTGGCGGCGGCGATCAGCGAGCGGGAGAACCGGTCGATCTGGGCGCCGTGGTCGTTGAAGTAGTACTCGCGCGTGACCGCCGCGCCCTGGGTGGACAGGATCCGGCCCAGCGCGTCGCCCACCGCGGCCCAGCGGGTTCCACCGAGGTGGATGGGGCCGGTGGGGTTCGCGGAAACGAACTCGAGGTTGATCTTCTTGCCGTCGAGCGTGTGGCCGGACCCGAAGGCGGCACCCGCCTCGAGGATCTTCGCGACGATCGCGCCCTGCGCGTCGGCGGCCAGGCGGATGTTGAGGAAGCCCGGGCCCGCGATGTCGGCGCTGTCGATGCCCTCGGCCGCGGTCAGCGCGTCGGCGAGCCAGCCGGCCAGCTCACGCGGGTTGGTACCGACCTTCTTGGCCACCTGCATCGCGACGTTGGTGGCGTAATCGCCGTGCTCGGGATTGCGCGGACGCTCGACCGTGAGAGTTTCGGGAAGCACGGACACGTCGAGTCCGCGTTCGGCGAGCACTTTCGCGGCGGTTCCGCGGAGCAGTTCGGCAAGGTCAGCTGGAGTCACAGGTATCTATCCTATGGCCAACGCGTCCCGAGCGGTGATCCGGCTTCCCGCGAGTCCCGGCGACCGCCGGCGAGCGTGGGCCCGGCCACTCTCCCAGGTTGCGCTCAGGGTGGGTAAGTACAGTGGGATCGCCCTGAGTCCCGGCTCTCAGCTCCCGGTCACCGGGGGGTCGAGCGCCCGTAACCCACACACCGAAAGATCACAATCGATGCCAAGCGGTTCGGAAAGTCGCGGTCCCGATAAGAACTCGGGCGCGAAGTCGGCGAAGGCCATCAAGGCCGCCAAGAAGAGCGGCGGCGCGAAAGTCAAGGGCGGCGCGTCCGCTCCGCGGAACATCCCGTGGCTGACGATCGGTGCCGGAGCGGCCGTTCTCGCACTCGTGGCGGTCCTCGCGATCAACCTGGTTCCCAAGTATCAGGCCAAGGAAGAGGCCGCGAAGTACGCGCCGAGCGCCGAGAACCCCGATCCGTCGGTCAACATCGACGGCGTCGTGAAGGTCGACTACCCGGCAGGCATCCACATCCAGCCGACGCAGCGCGTCGCGTACGACCAGTCGCCGCCGTTCGGCGGCCCGCACGACGCCATCTGGGCGACGTGCACCGGCACGGTCTACCCGAACGCGATCCGCACCGAGAACGCGGTGCACTCGCTCGAGCACGGCGCCGTGTGGATCGCCTACAACCCGGACGAGCTGTCCGCCGACCAGGTCGAGACGCTGAAGGACAAGGTGGACGGCGAGACGTACACGCTGCTGTCGCCGTACCCGGGCCTCGACAGCCCCGTCTCCGTGCAGTCGTGGGGCCACCAGCTGAAGGTGGACAGCGTCGACGACAAGCGCATCGACCAGTTCATCACCGCGCTGCGGATCAACAAGAACACGTATCCCGAGGTCGGCGCGAGCTGCTCGTCCATCCCGGGCTCCGGTTTCGACCCGGACAACCCGCCGCCGTTCGACCCGTCCACGCCGGGCGCGGACGCGGTGCCGATGGACGGTGGCGGTATCAACCCCGACCAGTCGGAATCCGGCGGCGCGGGAGCGCAGCTGCCGAGCGGCATGCAGCTCCCGTCCGACCTGCAGCTGCCGTCCGATCTGCAGCAGGCCCCGGCCGAGGGCGGCAATGGCTAGTTCCGCCGACACCGGGCACGGACCCGAGACCGATTCCGTCGACGAGGCGACCCCGGCCCGGCCCAGTCAGCGCACAGCGCTCCTGGTCATCGGGCTGATCGGCGCCATCGCCCTCGGATTCGCGCTCGGGTTCCTCGCCCGGCTTCCGCTCGAGGACTCCGGTACCCCGGTCCCCGAGGCCGGTTCCGTCGATGTCGGATTCGCGCAGGACATGAGCGTGCATCACAGCCAGGCGGTGGAGATGTCGGCGATTGCGCTGGCCAATGCCACCGACCCGGCGGTCCGCAGCCTCGCATACGACATCCTCACCACACAGCAGAACCAGCTCGGACAGATGCAGGGCTGGCTCGCGCTGTGGGATCAACCGGCGCTGCCGTCCGGCGGCTACATGGGCTGGATGGAGTCGGAGCACTCGGACGGTCACACCCACGGGACCGCCGAGAACACGCACATGGGGTCGATGTCGAAGATGCCCGGCATGGCGTCCTCGGAGGACATGGCCGCGTTGCGTCAGGCCACCGGGCCGGCCGTCGACGTCCTGTACCTCCAGCTGATGCTGCGGCACCACCAGGGCGGGCTCCCGATGATGGAGTACGCGGCCCAGCACGCGTCGGAAGACGCGGTCCGCAGCCTCGCTCAGACGATGGTGGACACCCAGCAGAGCGAAGCGACGGTGATGACGAACATGCTCACCGCGAAGGGCGCCGCTCCCCTGCCGATGAACTGACGTCCGGCGTCACGACCACGTCCAGTCGCGCACCTCGGGCATGTCCTCGAGGTGCGCGACGACGTATTCGCCGTGCCGTTCGAGTTGCCGGAGGCAGAAGTCGGCCAACTCCGTGGCACCGGCCGGTTCGCGCCGCGTGCGGCGCAGCGCGGCGAGGGCGAGGTGGTAGCGGCTCATCCGGTTGAGCACGACCATGTCGAACGGTGTGGTCGTGGTGCCCTGTTCGCTGAAGCCGCGGACATGGAAGCGGTCCGGTGCGGGACGTCCGTGCATCAACTCGTGGACGGCGCGCGAGTACCCGTGGAACGCGAACACCACGTGGGTGTCCGCGGTGAAGAGGTCGAGGAAGGTGCGCGCGTCGAATCCGTGCGGGTGCTCGGTGGGTGTGAGCAGCCCCATCAGGTCGACGACGTTGACCACCCGGGTGACCAGTTCCGGGGTGTGTTCGCGCAGCAACTGCGCTGCGGCGAGGACTTCCTGGGTCGGGACGTCCCCGGCGGCGGCGAGCACGACGTCCGGTTCGGTGCCCGCAGAAGACTCCGTTCCCGCCCACTCCCACACCGACGCCCCGGCCGCGCAGTGCGCGTGTGCCTCCGTGAGGGTCAGGTACTGCAGGTGCGGCTGCTTGTCGACCACGACGAGGTTGACGTGATCGGTGCTGCGGAGGCAGTGGTCGGCGATCGAGAGCAAGGTATTCGAGTCCGGTGGGAGCCACACCCGGACCACGTCCGGTGCGAGCGGGATGACGGCGTCGATCATTCCCGGCCCCTGGTGGCTGAACCCGTTGTGGTCGTTGCGCCAGCAGGTGCTGGTCAGCAGGACGTTCAGCGAAGCCACCGGCGCGCGCCACGGCAGATCCACCGCATGCTGCAGCCACTTGGTGTGCTGGACGAGCATCGACACGCTCACCATCGCGAACGCCTCGTAGCTCGCGAACAGTCCGTGCCGCCCCGACAGCAGGTACCCCTCCAGCCAGCCCTCGCAGAGGTGCTCGCTGAGCACCTCCATCACCCGGCCACGGGCCGACAGTCCGTCGTCGTAGTCGGTGACCGGGAGCTGCCAGCACCGGTCCGTCACCTCGAAGACGGCGCCCAATCGGTTGCTGGACGTTTCGTCCGGGCAGAACAGCCGGAAGTATCCACCGCCGTCGGGCGTGGTGGTGGCGGCGTAGAGGTCGCGGAGCAGTTCCCCGAGCACCCGGGTGGTCTCGTGGTGGGTGGTGCCGGGTTTCTCGATCGGGAGCGCGTACTTCTCCAGGGGCAGTACCGGAAGATCCGCGCGCAGGCGACCGCCGTTCGCATACGGCGACGAACCCATCCTCTTGTCGCCCTGCGGCGCCAGCCGCAYGAGGTCCGGCACGAGTGCGCCGGACGAGTCGAACAGTTCGTCCGGGCGGTACGACCGCATCCACTCCTCGAGTTGACGCAAATGGGCCTCGTCGGTGCGAACCCCCGACAGCGGAACCTGGTGCGCCCGGTGCGTGCCCTCGACGAGCACGCCGTCGACGGTGTGCGGACCGGTCCAGCCCTTGGGGGTCCGCAGCACGATCGCCGGCCACTTGGCGGCGCTGCGCCTGCCTGCCCGCGCCTCCCGCCGAAGGTCGGAGATCGCGGTGTGTGCGTCGGTCAGCGCGCGATGCAGCGCGGGGAAGACCTGCCGCGGGTCGTCGCCCGAGACGACGACCGGCGCCCACCCCTGACCGCCGAGGAACGCTTCGACGTCGGCGTCGCTGCTGCGGCCGTGGACGGTGGGCCCGGCGATCTTCGCGCCGTTGACGTGCAGGATCGGCAACACCGCACCGTCGCGTTCCGGATTGAGGAATGCGGGCAGTTTCCACGACGCGGACAGTGGTCCCGTCTCCGCCTCTCCGTCTCCGATCACGCACGCCACCAACAGATTCGGGTGGTCGAACGCCGCCCCGGCGGCGTGTGCGAGCGCATAACCGAGTTCGCCGCCCTCGTGGATGCTGCCCGGAGTCTGCACGCTGACGTGACTCGGGATGCCGCCCGGCGTCGAGAACTGCCTGCAGAGCCGGTGGATACCGGCGGCGTCGCGGGACACGCCCGGATACACCTCCGAGTACGTCCCCTCCAGGTACGTGGCGGCGACGAGCGCCGGACCACCGTGACCGGGACCGGTCACGTAGAGACAATCGGTGTCGGTCCGGCGGATGAGACGGTTCAGCAGGGCGTAGATCATCGACAGCCCCGGACTCGTTCCCCAGTGCCCGAGCAGCCGGGGTTTGATGTGGTCCGGGCGCAACGGCTCCCGCAGAAGCGTGTTGTCCTGCAGGTAGATCTGCGCGACCGTCAGGTAGTTGGCCGCCGCCCACCACCGCAGGTCCGACTCGAGGTCGGCATCGGAATAGTGCCTGTCGGAATCCTGCGACCCCGGCTGCCGTACATCGGTCATTCTCGACCCCTCCCCGAGAGTTCGCGAGCGTCCACGTCCTCCCGACACTAGGCGTGTTCGGGCCTCTACCGGGGCGAGTCCACGAAGTAGGGGGACCGATTTGGTCGATCCCCCTACCTATGCGCTACCATTGGCCAGCCCAATCGGCACACCGGTTTTCCGGTGCGCCCCCGTAGCTCAGGGGATAGAGCGTTCGCCTCCGGAGCGAAAGGTCGCAGGTTCGAATCCTGCCGGGGGCACCACGAGAAAATGCGCCGCATTGCCGCGGCGCAGTTTTCTCTGGTGCTACCAGTCTTCCCCGAGTGATCTCCTCGGGCCTTGTCGAGAGCTGCAGCCGCGCCGGCAGATGCCGCGCACATCGATCGAACGCTGGCCTCCTCCATTGCAGGTTCCGCGGCAACAACTCTCTGCCGAAGACTCTCTCCGGCAGTGTCGACCAAGGGACACCCCTGTGCAGCAACACCGCTCTCATCCACTCACCCTCGGCGTCGTCGCGCGTTCGAGTAAGACCGACGAACGCCGGCTCCCGATCCATCCGCTCCACTTCGACCGGATCGACGCCGACCTCCGCGGGCGCATCCATCTCGAGTACGGCTACGGCGAACCCTTCGGCGTGTCCGACGAGCAGCTGGCCCCGTCGGTGGGAGGACTGCGCACCCGGGAGCAGCTGATCGAGCACTCCGACGTCCTCCTGCTGCCCAAACCTCTCGCGAAGGATCTGGCGGACCTGCGTGACGGCCAGATCCTGTGGGGGTGGCCGCACTGCGTCCAGGACACCGAGCTTACCCAGGTGGCCGTCGATCGTCACCTCACGTTGATCGCGTTCGAGGCCATGAACCACTGGAGCGCCGASGGGTCGTTCCAGCTCCATGTCTTCCACAAGAACAACGAACTCGCCGGATACAGCTCGGTGTTGCACGCGCTGTCGATCGCGGGTTCGACCGGCGACTACGGTCGCCGCCTCCGCGCGGTGGTACTCGGCTTCGGTGCGACCGCCCGCGGCGCCGTGACCGCACTGAACGCCCTGGGCATCCACGACGTCCACGTCGTCACCCAGCGCGGGGTCACCGCCGTGAGCTCGCCGATCCACTCCGCGGAGATCGTGCAGTTCGATCACGACGACGCCGATCCGCGCCGCAGTCACGTCACCACGGACGAGGGCCGGATGCCGCTCGCCGGGTTCCTCGCCCGGCACGACATCATCGTCAACTGCGTCCTGCAGGACACGGAGTCGCCGCTGACGTTCCTGATCGACTCGGACGTCGAGACCCTCCTGCCCGGCAGCCTGGTCGTCGATGTGTCCTGCGACGAGGGAATGGGCTTCAGCTGGGCCCGGCCCACGTCGTTCGCCGATCCGACGTTCATGATCGGTGAGAACGTCCGCTACTACGCGGTCGATCACAGCCCGTCCCACCTGTGGAATTCGGCGACCTGGGAGATCAGCGAGGCCTTGCTCCCCCACCTGGGGACGGTCCTCGACGGACCCGCCGCCTGGGACCGCAGCGACACCATCCTGCGGGCCGTCGAGATCCGCGACGGAGTGGTGCAGAACCCCAGGATCCTGTCGTTCCAGCACCGCGCGGCGGAGTACCCGCACCCTGTCGTCGCCTGATCGACCGGGCTCAGGCCGGGGCGCTGCGGCGCATTTCGCGCCGGAGGATCTTTCCGCTGGCCGTCTTGGGTAGTTCGTCGACGATTTCGACGCGCCTCGGGGCCTTGTAGCTCGCCAGCCGCTCCCGGCAGTACTCGACGAGGTCGTCCGTCTCGACCGTCTGCCCGGGGCGGAGGCTGACGAACGCTGCGACGGTCTCGCCGCGGTAGCTGTCCGGCTCGCCGACGACGGCGGCCTCCCGGACCGCCGGGTGCCGGTACAGCACGTCTTCGACCTCGCGGGGCCAGACCTTGAACCCGGACGCGTTGATCATGTCCTTCTTACGATCGACGACGTACACCCAGCCCTGGGCGTCCATGAATCCCACGTCGCCGGTGAGCAACCGGCCGCCCGGCAGCGACTGCGCCGTGGCGTCCGGTTTGTTCCAGTACGCGGGCACGACCATCGGCCCGTCGACGGCGATCTCCCCGACTTCGAGTGGATCGACGTCCTGCCCGTCCTCCCCGACTATCCGGATCACAGCGGAGGGAAGGGGCAGGCCGATCGCCAGCGTGCCCGACGACGGATCGACCGGCGCCTCCATGTTCGGCGGGACGACGACGCACGGCGCGCTGGTCTCGGTGAGCCCGTAGCCGTTGCGGATGTACTTTCCGGTCAGCTCCCGGAACCGTTCGACGATGGCGGGCGGCAGCGGGGCGCCACCGGACATCACGGCCTCCAGCGAGGCGAAGCGCTCACCGGAGAAGTCGGGGTGGGCCATCAGCGCCATGTAGGCGGTGGACGGGCCGACCATGAACACCGGCCGCTCCTGCTCGAGGGCGTCGAGCACGACCCCTGCGTCGAACCGGTACGCGAGGATCAGCGGCGACGCCAGGTCGATCGCGGTGAGCAACTGGCACACCATGCCCGTGATGTGGAACAGCGGCGCCATCGCGAAGATCGGCGAACCGGCGGGCTTGCTCTCGTACAGGCGCAGGATCGAACTGTTGACGGTGAGATTCCGGTGGGTGTTGGTCGCTCCCTTGGGGACTCCACTCGTTCCGGAGGTGTAGGACACGAGCGCGATGTCGTCCGGGACCAGACCGGGATCGGGTACGTCGGCCCCCGCGCGCGCCTTGGCCACCTCGAGCAGGTCCGGCACGCCCTCGGCGCGCGCCCGGGTCATTCCCCCGAAGACCCGTGGGTCGCCGGACGTCTGGATGTCGAGTTCGCTCGCGGTCAGCGCGATCCGCACTCCCGCGGCGGACGCCCGCTCCGCCACCCGATCGGCCCACGCGTTCTCGCTGCACACGATCGCGGTGACTCCGGCGTCGGTGAGGATGTGGGAGAGCTCGTCCCGGTACATCGGGTTCAGCGGGACGACGACACCGCCTGCCTTCCACGTGCCGAGCAACGCCAGCACGAACTGCGGGATGTTCTGCAGGTAGATCGCGAGCCGGTCGCCCTTCCCGAACCCGTTCTCGGTGAGGTAGGCGGCCACACCGTCGCTGAGTTCGTCGACCTCGCGGTAGTCGAGGGTGCCGCCGAGGTACCGGATGGCCGGCCCGCCCGGGGCGGATTCGACCGCGGCGGAGAACATGTCGAGCGCCGTCCGGGCGGGGATCTCCCCCACCGAACGCGTGTTCTCGTCGTACCGGTTCATCCAGGGCCTGTCGTCGTACCAGCTCATCGCCGYCGTACCGCCTCTCGCTCGTTCCGTGTCCGACTGTGTGACGTGCTGCTTCAGCGTGTTCCCGAGATCCCGCCGTCGACGGGGACGACGGTGCCGGTGAGGTAGGCCCCGGCGCGCGAGGAGAGGAAGATCGCGGTGCCGGCGACGTCTTCCGGTGTGCCGACCCGGCCGAGCGGCACCGAACCCTCGACCGCCTCCTTCCGCTCCGGGTCGTCGAGGATGAACGCCATCATCTTGCTCGGAAATGGTCCCGGCGCAATGGCATTGACGGTGATCCGCTCGGCGGCCAGCGCCGCGGCGAGCTTGCGGGTGAGCATGTGGACCGCGGCCTTGCTCGCCCCGTACGAGAAGTTCTCGGTACCCGACACCACGAGTCCGTCGATCGACCCGATGTTGATCACCCGGGCGGGGTCACCGTCCGTCGCCGCGGCCCGCAGACTCGGCAGCAATGCCTGGGTGAGCAGGAACACGCCCTTGACGTTGATGTCGAAGATCTTGTCGAACCCGGCGGCGGGGAAATCGTCGACCGGCGCACCCCACGTCGCTCCGGCGTTGTTCACCAGGACGTCCAGCCGGGGCGACACCTCGGCGACCCGTGCGACGAGGCCTTCGATCCCCTCCTCGGTGGACAGGTCGGCGGGGTGCGCGTGGCACGTCCCCGGTCCGGCGGCGGACAGTTCGGCCGCGGCCTTCTCACACGCCTCGGCCTTGCGGGCGGAGATGATCACGGTCGCCCCGGCCAGGACGAATCCCTGGGCGATCATCCGGCCGATACCCCGCGAACCTCCGGTGACCACCACGGTCTTGCCCGCGACGTCGAACAGCGAACCTACGTCCATGTGCGTTCCCTTCAGGGTTGGAAGACTTCAGGGTTGGAAGACGAGACGACCGACGGTGCTGCCGTCACCGAGCCTGCCGATGCCGTCGGCCACGTCCGCGAGCGAGAGCCGCTCGCTGATGAGCGGCGTGATCGCACCGGAATCGGCGAGACGGGTCAGTTCCTCGTGACAGTCGGCGATCGCCTGCTGGTTGTACTGCTTGTACAGACCCCAGTGCAGTCCGATGATCGAGTAGTTCTTGATCAGGGCGTGATTGAGACCGGGGGTCGGGATGGTGCCGCCGGCGAAGCCGATGATCAGGATCCGGCCTTCGAACGCGATGCACTTGGTGGACTTCGCGTAGGCGTCGCCGCCGACCGGGTCGTAGACGACGTCCGCGCCGCGTCCGCCGGTGAATTCCTTGACCAGCGGAACGAAATCGTCGGTGTGCCGGT
>NZ_JBFUHV010000185.1:0-16617 GCF_056402215.1 Rhodococcus sp. P4_B6
CGGCGTTGCGGTCCCTCGCCCGCCGGATCCGCGCCCTCACCGCCGACGGCGTTGCGGTCCCTCGCCCGCCGGATCCGCGCCCTCACCGCCGAGGGTCGGGCCCTGCGCACGAACATCGCGGCCCTGGTCGCCCACACCGCACCACGGCTGCTCGAACGGTGCGGCGTCGGTGTCGAGACCGCCGCCCAGCTGCTGATCACCGCCGGCGACAACCCGGGCCGCATCACCTCCGAGGGTGCCTTCGCGAACCTCTGCGGGGTCGCCCCGATCCCGGCGTCGTCCGGGMAGACGACCCGGYACCGCCTCAACCGGGGCGGTGACCGGCAAGCCAACCGGGCACTGCACGTGATCGTGCTCTCCAGACTCAAGTACGACGACCGCACCCGCGCCTACCGGGACAAACGACTCGCCCAAAGCAAAAGCAAACGCGACATCATCCGCTGCCTCAAACGAGCCGTCGCCCGAGAAATCTTCGCCCTCCTCAACCCCGCAAACCCGGGTTGACACTCATAGGAGCATCACGTGGGGGGTTGGTCGAGCCGGCTGCGGTAGAAGAGCACCGTCACGGCGACCACCGCTTCGAGCGCGGCCGTCGCGAGGGCCGCCGCCATCGGGGTCGACATCGCATGCGCCATCGGAGGAGCCGAGGCTGCCGCATGCATCGCGTGCCCGTGGTGGCCGCCGCCACCCGAACCGGGACTCATCACGGTGAGGTGCAGTGCAATCATCCCGACGTTCATCATCGCGACCAGCCCCCAGTCCCGCTGCGAACCCCGCATCCACAGGTGCCCCGCGCAGTACAGACATCCGAGGATCATCGCGACGGTCACCACCCCGACCATCGGCGACGCCGCCGCATGCTCACCGAGCGTCGCGGCGTGGAGCCCTGCCGTGGCGATCGCGAGGGCCGCGGCCGCCCGCCGCCACCAGAGGCTGGTGCGGCGGGCGGCCGTGGAGAAGGCCGTGGAGAAGACGGTGGTCACGACGTCTAGCCTTCGCAGCAGTGCTTCGCGGCGCTCGCCGGCAGGTCGAGCGCGGGATTGCGGTCGAAGAACCCGACGGGCTTGAGCTTGAACCCGGCGTAGTCGACGGGCATGACCGGCCAGTCCTCGGGCCGGGGGAAGTGCGTCAGCCCGAACGTGTGCCACAGCACCAGGTCTTCGCCGTCGATGTCCCGGTTGCCCGCCACGAACGAGGGCAGACCGGCCTGGCCCGGGTGCTGGTTGACGAAGTCGCCTGCGGGATAGCGCTCGGACTCGTCGTACTGCGTCACCCACAGGTGTTTGGTCGCGAACGCGGCGCGGGCGGCGATCGAACTCGACGGGTCTGCAAGGAGCACCGGCTGTCCCTCCGGGTGCAGCGCATACCCGACGTCCTGACCCAGGCGGTTCTGCTTGGTGGGATTGGTGATGTGCCAGACCCTGGCCTTGAGGTTGTCGGCGGTGCGCTGCCCCTCGGATTCGGTGGTCAGCTTGGTCTTCTGGCAGCGGAAGGCATTGCCCCACGGGTTCTCCGGTCCCATCGGGACGGGCACGGCATCCACCTCCTCGACCGTGTTCACGTTACCGTCGACGGCCATGTCGAGTCGAGCGGAGAAGAGGTGCTGGTGGAACGGGGCGCCGAGCCCGGGCGCCATCTGGGTGGAGAATCCCTCCGCGCCGCGGTACGCGGACGTGAAGACGATTCCGGTGGCCTTCGCCTCGAGTTCGATGGTGCCGTCCAGGTAGAGGTACCAGTAGAACCCGTAGTCGTAATTGCCGATGGTGAGGAAGAACGAGATGACGAGGCGGCGCGAGCGGCGGGTCTCGGTCATGCCGTTGAACATGTCGGTGTGCTTCCACAGGACGCCGTAATCCTCCTCGTGGAGGCAGATCGCGTTCTTCATCACGCGCGGGTCGCCGGCCTCGTCGGCGATGGTGACGTCGAAGTACTGGATCTCACCGAGGCAGTCGCAGCCGAGTTCGAGCGAGTTGGTGTACCGGCCGAACAGGTACTCCCCCTGGTCGAAGTAGTTCTGCCAGTAACGAACCGGGGACGGATCGGCGTACGGAACCACCATCTCGGCGATCGACGCGCGATAGATCACGGGCCGTTCGACTCCCCCGTCGTCGAACGAGAGCTGGTGCAGCGTCAGACCTTCGCGCACATCGAAACCGAAGCGGAATTTCCAGTCGGCCCAGGTGATCTCTTTGCCGTCGACGGAGAAGCTGGCACCCTCGGGCTGGGTGATCTCGATCGGCTTGAGGTCGGTGCGGGTGGGTGTCGCGTGCGGCTCGGCGTTCCATTCGCCACGCTCGGCGGGCACCGGCAGCTCGATCTCGTCGACCACCTTCACGACGCGACGCTCGGTGAGGTCGACGTAGGCAACCACCCCGTCGATGGGGTGCGCCCACGGCAGGTCCGCCTCGTCCTCCTGATGGAAGGCGAGGACGCGGACGATGCGGTGCCCGACCTCGTCCTCGTGGCCGAACACACCGGCCGACAGGGGAACCGCCCGGACCTTCGACGGTTCGATGTCGCGCTTCGCCATCGCCGCGAGCCAGTCGGCGCTGCCGAGCAGGAAGGCTTCGATGTCCTCGAACTCCTCGTCGAGGATCGGGACGTGACCGTCGGTGGCGGAATCGACGGTGGTCGAGCTGATCACACGGTTCTCCGTCACGGACACGACGAGGTCGGTGCCGATGCCGGTGGACCGGTCGAGCAGCAGGATCCGGGCGCGCCGCTCGATCGGGTCGCCGGGGGTGAACGCGAGGACCGTGGACTTGTGCGGCTCGGCGAGCGCGACGAACACGAAGCGCACGTTCTCGCCGATCAGTCCCTCGTCCGTGAGCAGTGCTTTCGCCGAGCGGATCTCATCCGCGGTCAGCGGAGTGAGCGGGTGATCCGGGGCGGCGGACCCCACGGTGGCGCGGGTCTCGGTGGTTGCGGTACTCATCGTGCGATCTCCTTGTCGATGACGGTGTCGTTCGTGTGATGCTGCGGTAGTGCGGTGTCGTGTCGTGCGGCGTGGGGCCGGAGCACTGCGACGGCTGCTCCGCCGGCGAAGGTTCCGACGAGCAGGACCCCGATGACGGCGGCGAGCGTGCTCGATCCGCCGACGAGAAGGGGAAGGTTGGCGACGGTCATGATCAGCAGCCCGGCCAGACCGACGAGTCCGAGCAGCGGTGCGATCACCGTGTTCCACAGCCGCCGGTCCACCCGGGTCCGGCCGAAGTAGACGAGGACGGCCACGGACGTCAGGGTCATCAGGGCGACGATGCCGACCGAGGACACACCGGCGAACCAGGCGAAGACCTCGGTCACCGGGTCGAGTCCGGCGACGGCGGACGCGAGGATCAGCACGAGAGCGGACACCGTCTGCACGACCGACGCGATGTACGGCGACGCATGCTTGTCGTGCGAACGGCCGCAGCCGGCGGGCAGGGCGGCACTGTTCCCGAGGGAGAAGATGTACCGGGAGAGCACGTTGTGGAAGGACAGCAGCGCGGCGAACAGGCTCGTGATCAGGAAGATCTGGACGAGGTCGCCGGCGATCGCACCGACGTAGCGGGTGGCGGTCTCGGTGATCATGCCCTCGGGGTTCTCGGTGGCGATGGCCACCGCGCCCTCGTCGCCCCACGCGCTGACCATCGCCCAGCTCGACAATGCGTAGAAGCCGCCGATGACCAGCAACGCGAGGTAGGTCGCCCGGGGAATGGTGCGGCCCGGATCGCGGGCCTCGTCACGGAAGACGGCGGTGGCCTCGAATCCGATGTACCCGGCGATGGCGAAGATCAGGGCGATGCCGGGTGCCCCGGAGAAGAACTCGCCCGGGTGAAATGCCGCCGTGGAGAATCCCTCGTCACCGCCGCCGCGGAGGATGACGGCGGCGTCGATGACGAGGACGATCCCGACCTCGCAGACAAGCAGGACGCCCAGCACCTTGCCGGACAGGTCGATGTGCCGGTATCCGAGGATCGCGACGACGGCGGTCACGGCCAGGGCCCACACGTACCAGGGAAGTTCGGGACCGCCGTGCGCGGTGACGAAATCGTTGACGGCGGCCCCGATGTATCCGTAGACCGCGCCCTGGACGGCGGTGTACGACAGCAGCGCGAGGAACGCGGAGCCGAGACCGGCATGCCTGCCCAGGCCCTGCGTGATGTAGGTGTAGAACGCGCCGGCGCCGGGGAGGTGCTTGGCCATCGCGGTGAATCCGACGGCGAAGAACAGCAACACCACCGTGCAGACCAGGTACGACGCCGGATAGGCGGCGCCGTTACCCGCCGAGATCCCCAGCGGGACGGTGCCGGCGATTACGGTCAACGGGGCCGCCGCTGCGACGACCATGAACACGATGGCACCGGGACCGAGGGTGCCTGCCAGTCTGCGAGACGCGCCGTCGCTGACTGCACTCGGGTGCGGTGAGGCGTTGGTTGTCATGGCTTCCTTCGACTTTCACGAGGAGAGGGTCTGCGTGGATGCTCCGCGGTGAGCTCCGGAACGAGCATGCGGCTGCGGGTTGTCGGCGCGGTTGCCGAAGCGTCACGGTTCGTCGACGGCAAATGAGAACGCATGCAGGGGTGTTCTCATTCGGCTCCGGTCACGGTCTCTAGAGCGCGATGTTGACGGACTTGCTCTGGGTGTACTCGGCGATGGCGCCCTCACCGAGTTCGCGTCCCCACCCGGACTGCTTGTAGCCGCCGAACGGGAGCGCCGTGTCGAACGCATTGTGGCAGTTCACCCACACGGTGCCCGCCTTGATCTCGGCGGCCACCTCGTGGGCGCGGGACACGTCCCGGGTCCACACGCTGGCGGCGAGGCCGTAGGGGGTGTCGTTGGCGGCTGCGCGGACGCCTTCCTCCCGGTTGAACGGCACCGCGACGGCGACCGGTCCGAAGATCTCCTCCTGGTACACGCTGAAGTCGCGGTTCACGTCGACCAGCAGGGTGGGCTCGACGTAGAAACCGGTGTCGCCGTGCCGCCGCCCGCCGGAGAGGGCGCGGGCGCCGTCGGCGAGTCCGGCGTCGATGTAGCCGGTGACCTTGCCCAATTGCTCCCCGGAGATCAGCGGGCCGATGTCGTTGGTCGGGTCGAGCCCGGGGCCGATCTTCTGCGACTTCGCGAAATCGGCTACCCCGGATGTGAATTCGTCGAAGATCCGATCCTCGACGAGCAGCCGCGTTCCAGCCGTGCAGGCCTGCCCGTGGTTGAACAGGAATCCGCTCGCCACGCCCGGGATCGCGGCCTCGAGGTCCGCATCGGAGAACACGACCTGCGGGCTCTTGCCACCGAGTTCGAGGGACACCTTCTTGAGGTTCCCCGACGCGGCATTGACGATCTTCTTTCCGACCTCGGTGGAGCCGGTGAACGCGACCTTGTCGACGTCGTCGTGACCGGACAGCGCCGCGCCGATGTCGCCGAACCCGGTGAGCACGTTGAACACGCCGTCCGGGACGCCGGCCTCGGCGATCACCTCGGCGAGGAGCAGCGCGGTGAGCGGGGTCTGCTCCGCGGGCTTGAGGATCATGGTGTTCGCGCAGGTCAGCGCGGGCGCCACCTTGAACGCGGCCATCACCAGCGGGAAGTTCCAGGGGATGATCTGCGCGCACACGCCGACCGGTTCGCGGGTGGTGAAGGCGTGGAAGCGGGCGCCGGGCGCCCACGGCACCGACACCGGGATGGTGCGGCCCTCGATCTTGGTTGCCCAGCCGGCGTAGTAGAAGAAGATCTCCGCCGCCCACGTCACGTCGACGGCCTTGGCCACCGCCACCGACTTGCCGTTGTCGATCGACTCGAGCTGCGCGAACTGATCCGCGCGGGCGAGGATTCCCTCGCCGATCTTCCAGAGGATCCGCTGACGTTCCGCGGGGGTGAGCGAGCGCCACGGCCCGGACTCGAACGCCCGCCGGGCCACCGCAACCGCCCGGTCCACGTCTTCGATGCCGGCGTGCGGCACTGTCGTGATCACCTGTCCGGTGGCGGGATCGACCGTCTCGAACGTCCTGCCCGACGCGGAGTCCACCCATCGGCCGTCGACGAACATGCGCTTCGGGGACGAAACGAAGTCGACGACCCGGGGGTCGAGTCCGGCTGGGGTGTGAACGACTGCAGTCATCATGTCCTCTTCGATGGAGTGAATGAATCTGTGAATGAATCCGGCTTCTGCAGAACACTTTTGGCGGGAGTTTTCGCCTCGTCGTGCTGCGGCCTGAATCCACGATAAACCCGGGATGTGTCGCCGGTCACTACTAAATCCGGATGGGAATCAGCGACTGCGGCATTCTCATTCGACTTTTCCGGCCGCGGCGGTGGCGATTCTCATTCCGGCTTTTCGGGTCGGTGCAGCTGATCCACCATGTGCGGCGTCGCAGGCCCCGGAATCGGGAACGAATTCCCCGGCCATTCTCATTCGAGGTGACCGAAAATTAATTCCGATCGGCGCATCACGCTCGACTCCTGCGCTAGCGTGCAACTCATGCAGCCCGGCGTCGATCACGCGCGGGCAGGCGAGAAAGTGTGGAGAGCAGGTGCGTGGTGTCCGGTACACCCAGAATCAGAAGTAGATCACCGGTCGCCGGTCTCGAGCGCGCGCGCCTGAGTTTCGTCCAGGTGCTCGGGCAGTCCGTGTCCGCGGTCGCACCGTCGGCCGTGATGGTCACGCTGCCCGCTCTCGTCATCCCCGACGCCGGCCGGGCGACCATCGCGGTGTTCGTCGCCGCGGCGATTCTGATGACGGCGGTCGGCTACTGCGTCGGACAGTTCGCGACTCGGATGGTGGCCGTCAGCGGTCTCTACAGCTACATCGTGAAGGGGCTCGGGGCGGTGCCCGGTTTCGGCGGCGGCTGGTCGCTGCTCGTCGGCTACGCGGCCGCCGCCATGGCGAGCACGCTCGGCGCCGCGAGTTACCTCGCGGCGCTGCTCGGCCGAGTGGGGCTTCCGACGGGGTCGACGCTCATCGCGGTCCTCGCGGCGATCGTCGGACTGCTCGCCCTGATGCTGATGATCCGGGGGGTGAAGTTGTCGGCGCGGATCATGCTCGCCATCGAGGTCTTCGCCATCGTCGCCGCCTCCGCCGCGCTCGTGGTCGCGTTCGTCCAATCCGTCCGGGAGGGCGCGACCCCGTCCGCGGGCGGCGCGAAATCGGGGTCCGCGGTCGGGTTCGCCGTACTGCTCGCGATTACGTCGTTCGTCGGATTCGAGAGCGCGGGCACGGTGGCGCGCGAAGCCCGCAACCCGTTCGTCACCGTTCCGCGCGCCATCCGGTGGACCCCGATCGCCCTGGGCGTCCTGTACGTGTTCGCGGCCGCCCTGCAATTGCCGGAGCCGGTGCGGCAGGGAGTCGACTCACTGCCGATCGTCCTCACGTTGCCCGACCCGTCCGGCGCCGGTTCGTCGGCGCTGTCGATCGTCATGGAACTCGGCATCACCGCCTCCTGGTTCGCCTGCGTCCTCGGTTCGACGACCGCACTGTCGCGAACGCTGTTCGCGATGGGCCGCGAAGGGGTGGTTCCGATCGTGTTCGGCCGGACGCACGACCGGTTCCACACCCCGCACGTGGCGCTGGCGGTCGCGATGCCGGTGATCGTCGCCGTCCCCGTCCTCTACCTGTTCGTCAGCGGTTCGAGCCGCGACGTCCTGATCGGGCTGCTCGCCGTGTCCGCCCACGGCTACGTCCTCGCGTACGTCCTGCTGTGCGTCGCGACGCCGGCGTTTCTCCGGCGGATCGGCGAACTGACCCGGCTCCCGCTGGTCATCGGCGCGCTGGCGGCGACGGCGATGGTGGCGCTGGTCGGGTGGGCGGCGTTCTCGCGGACGTATGTCGCGGGCGCGGCGACCGCGGTCTACGTGCTTCTGATGCTCCTCGGCGCTGCGGTGTTCGCGATCCGCGCCAGGCGATCCCCCGGAATCGGAGAACGGATGGGTGTGTACGACGAGGCCGTGGCCGACGACCTGCTGGGCCGCTACCGCCCGTGGGAGGTCCGCCGGTGAACGCCGACGACAGGGCCCTGTCGGGGCGGCAGCCGAAGGCCGTCACCAGCGCGCTGCGGGTGCTCGAGGAAGTGGCCCGCGCCGGTTCGGGTGTCACGGCGAAGGACATCGCGGCCCGCCTGTCGATGCCGTCGGCGACCACGTACCGGCTGCTCAACATCCTCGTCGGCGAAGGCTATGTGGTGCGGCTTCCCGACCTGTCGGGGTTCGCCCTGGGCCAGAAGATCGGGGTTCTCGTCGACGCCGCCGTGGTGCCCACCGTGTGTGCGGCGGCGCGGGAGGTCCTCGCCGAGCTTCGACTGTCGGTGCGCTTCGGGGTCCACCTCTTCTACTACACCAACGTCGCCGTCCGCACCGCCGACGCCGACCCCGAATACCCGCCGCCAGAGGATGAGTCGTTCCTCAACCAGCACCTCTACGCGTGTGCGGTCGGCAAGCTTCTCCTCGCGGAGAAGGCGGAACTCGAATCCGTGATTCCCCGCTGGGAGCCGCGGGCGCTGACGGCCCGCACGATCGTCGTGCGGAGTGAGCTGCTCGCGAATCTGGACCTGATCCGACGCCAGGGGTTCGCCACCCAACTCGCGGAGTTGCGGGACGCGTCGGCGTGCGTCGCCGTCCCCGTCCGGTCCGGAACAGGGTCGCTCGTCGGCAGTCTGGCACTGTCGGGGCACGTCGATCACGAACACCTCATGCTGCGGCATGTCCCGTCACTGCGGGAGCACGCGGAACGGCTCGCCCCGCTGATGGCCTGACGTCACGTCGTCTGCGACTGCCGGGCGAGGCGACGGTCGTAGTCGGCCCGTCCGACGGGGTCGACGGCGGTGAGCGCGCGCCGGTCGTCGACGAGTCGGCGACCGAGGTCGAGGAGGCTCTCCGGGACCACGGCGTCGATCAGATCCCACCCGGCGAGGTAGCGGGGCACCGCCGTTTCGGCGCGACGATGGTCGAGTGTCCGAACGATGGCGTCCGCCACGTCCTCGGGGTCGACGGTCGGCATCCCACCGCCCAGCGGCACCCCCGACGACAGCCCGGTGCGGACCGCGCTGGGAAGAATCGTGCTCACGCTGACACCGGCCGGAGCGAACTCGGCCCGGACGGCGGCGGACAGTCCGACCGCCCCGAACTTGCTGGCGTTGTAGACGGCCATCCCGGGCACGGGCAGTTTGCCGGCCATCGATGCGACGTTCACGATGTGGCCACGCCCGCGCTCGACCATCCCGGGCAACACCGTTCGCATGCCGTGCAGCGGTCCCCACACGTTGACGTTCATCGTCATCCGGCTGGTCTCGTCGGATTCCTCGAGGAACCCACCGAGCGGCATGACGCCGGCGTTGTTGACCAGCACGTCGATGCGACCGCAGTCCGCCAGCACGTCGTCGGCGAACCGCCGCCACGACTCCACGGAAGCGACGTCCACCGTGTACGCGCGGGCGCCGAACGCCGAAGCCGCCTCGTCGGCGACCGCACGATCGAGGTCACCGATGCACACGGTCGCGCCCCTGGCCGCGAACAGTTCCGCAGTGGCGCGGCCGATGCCCCGCCCTCCCCCGGTCACGACGATGACCGCGCCGTCCGGGTCGATCTCGGGGTAATTCCGTCCGCTGAAGATTCCCATGGTTTCGGAGACTAGCAGTATCTGAGTTACGTCGGTAGCCCGAATTTCTCCGAGTCCGTCGAAGTCAGGCGATATCCGGCGGGCGGAAATAGGATGAGTGATGACGAAAAACCCGCCGGGCCCACACGATCCGGTCGTCCTCGAAGCGGTCCCGTGAAGCCGGGCCTGTCCCCCGCCCTCGTCGCGTGCACGGTGGCGCTCGCGCTCCCGTGGTCGCATCCGGCCGTGGCCGACGCCGCGCCGGACCCCGCCGTCCGGTACGTCGCGTTGGGGGATTCGCGAGCCACCGGGTCGCCTCAGGATCTGCTGTCGATTCGGGACGGGTGCTTCCGCACGTCCGACGCGTACCCGCAGATCGTCGCCGACACCCTGAGCGCGGAATCCTATGTCAGCCGGGCGTGCGCAGGCGCGAAGACCGAGAACATCACGACAACACCGCAATTCACAGTGACCGGCCCGCAGCCACCGCAGATCGGGGCGCTCCGGCCGGACACGACGCTCGTCACCGTCAGCATCGGCGGAAACGACATCGCGTGGTCGTCGCTGGTCGAGCCCTGCTACACGCCCGCCCCGGGATTCGACGCGAGATGTCGCTCCGACGCCACCACGGCCCGGCGCATGACCGACGCCCTCACCGTGCTCGGCCCGAAGGTGTCCGCGACCCTGGCTGCCATCGCCGCGAAGTCCCCCGCAGCAACTGTGCTCCTGGTGGGGCACGGCGGCATCTTCGGCGACCGCGGCTGCTGGCCCTACGTCCCCACGAGCGACGCCGACGCCGCCTTCGTCGTGCAGTTCTTCGTGCGAATGAACGCCGTTCTCGCCGACGCGGCACGCGCGAACGGCGCCCGGTTCGTCGACGTGGCCGCCGCCGCGGTGGGGCACGACGCGTGCGCCGGACCCGTTCGACGCTGGTTCGAGGGCCTCGTCCCCCGGTCGTTCACGATGCCCCTGCACCCCACCCACGAAGGGCACAGAGCGATGGCCTCGCTCGTCGTCGCGCCCCTTCCCTGACCAGCAGGCGGCGGCGCGCAGGCACGGCTGGACGCCCAACCTAGTGGCACACCCGGGCGCCATCCGGTATACCCTTCAAACGGGTCGTACGGTTTGTTATCCGGCAACGGCCGTAACCGATACCGACACTCACATATAGAAAAACGACATCTGTTTCCCGACACGTGGATCGTCCACAGGCCTGGAACGGAAGGACCGCAGTGCTGTTGGCAGAAACGTCAGAAATACGGGCCCCCGCGGCCGCACCCCACCACGAGGAGTGGCGAGAGGTGGCCGCATGCCGCGGAGTCGCATCATCGGTGTTCTTCTCCCCCGATGGCGAACGCGGTCGCGCCCGGGCCCGCCGCGAGGCGAACGCCCGGCAGATCTGCGAAGACTGCCCGGTCCTCGCCCAGTGCCGCGACCACGCCCTCACAGCGGACGAACCGTACGGAATCTGGGGAGGCATGACCGAGGCCGACCGCCGACGCCACGCCCGGCGAACCCGGACCGGCGAGCGCCGCTGACCTGGTCAGCCGCGTTTCAGGCACGGCTCTTCATCACATTGTATGAACCGGCACCCCCATCGTTGTCGTGATGGCGCATGGTGGGCGCGCAACCACGCGAGCAGGGTGACTCCCATCACAAGCGTGGTCCCGCCCCTGCGAACGTCGACGGATGCGGACACCTGATGAAGGGAATGCCATGGGTACGGTTCCGGACGGAGCGCATCAGCTCAAACCCGGCCTCAAGCAGCGGCACCTCACGATGCTGTCGCTCGGCGGCGTCATCGGTGCGGGGTTGTTCGTCGGCTCGAGTGCGATCATCAACCAGGCCGGTCCGCTTGCGTTCATCACGTATGGCATCACGGGACTGATCGTGTTGCTGGTCATGCGCATGCTCGGGGAAATGGCTTCTGCCAAACCCTGTTCCGGATCGTTCACCGATTATGCGCGGATGGCGTGGGGTGAGTGGGCAGGATTCTCGACGGGGTGGCTCTATTGGTATTTCTGGGTCATCGTCGTCGGATTCGAGGCCGTCGTCGGCGGTCAGATGATCAACAAATGGATCCCGTCGATACCGGTATGGGTGATTGCGCTCGTACTGATGATGGTCATGACCGCCGTCAATCTCCTGTCGGTGGGCGCTTTCGGTGAGGCGGAATACTGGTTCGCCAGCATCAAAGTCGTCGCCATCGTCGCCTTCATCACCGTCGCCGCCCTCTTCGTTTTCGGGCTCTGGCCCGGCGCAAGCGTCGACTTCGGCAACCTCACCGATCACGGTGGATTGCTGCCGAACGGGTTGGCCACCCTGTTCGTCGGCGTGGTGGTGGTCATCTTCTCCATGACCGGCGTCGAGGTCGTCACGATCGCGGCCGCCGAATCGGCGGAGCCGGCGAAATCGATCCGCAAGGCCGTCAATTCGGTGGTGTTCCGCATCCTCGCCTTCTTCGTCATCTCGACATTCCTGATCGCCGTGATCGTGCCGTGGGACTCGGTGGTTCCGGGGGAATCGCCGTTCGTCGCCGCCCTGGACCGGATCGGCATTCCGGGTACGGCGGACCTGCTCAACCTCGTCATCCTGGTCGCGGTGCTCTCCGTCTTGAACTCCGGTCTCTACACGTCCTCGCGGCTGCTGTTCGTCATGGGCGGACGCGGCGACGCTCCGGCATGGATGACCTCGACCAACAAGCGGGGTGTCCCGGTGAAGGGAATCCTCTCGTGCACGGTGGTCGGCTACGGATGTGTGGTGCTCGCGGCCCTGTTCCCGGACACGGTGTTCCTGTTCCTGATCAACGCCTCCGGTGCGGTGTTCCTGTTCGTGTACTTCATGATCTGCATCTCCGAATTGCGGTTGCGCAGGCGGTGGGAGAAGGAAGACCCGAGCCTGCTCCAGTTCCGGATGTGGCTGTACCCGGGCCTGCCGATCCTGGTCACGACAGCGATCGTCGCGGTGCTGATCAGCATGGGATTCCGGGAAGCCAACCGGATCGAGCTGATGCAGGGAGTCGCCGTCTGGGTGGTGCTGACGATCGTCTACGTCCTGAGGAAGCGACTGGGTGGGCGCGGTTCCGGAGGATCTTCTTCGCTGGACTCCCCGGGCGCCGACAACGAGCGACCCGCGACTCCCCAACCGACCTCGTAAAACGCGGGAATACCCGTCACAGTGCTGCTGCCACCCCAGGGTGGTAGCAGCACTTCGCGTTCCGGGAAGGCCTGCCGGCTCACTCGATCAGTTCGTCCAGTGTCAGTTTGGTTCGGTCGGCGCCGGACAGCGCGAGCCAGAACATCGCCGACCCTTCCGTGGAGGTGGGTTTCAGGCCGGTGAGCTGTTCGACGCGGCGCAGCCGGTACACGAGGGTCTGTCTGTGGATCTTCAGTTCGTCGGCACTCCTCTGCCAGGCGCCGTCGTTGCGGAGGAACACCCGGACCGAGCTGACGAGGTCGCCCTCGCTGGTTCTGTCGTGGAGGATCAGCGGGCCGAGGATGTCGCGCACCAGTCGGCGAGTGTCTTCCACACTGCGTGGCAAGAAACCGATCTCGTCGTCGTCTTCGCCGTAGACGTTGACGGTCAGCCCCTGTTCGTGAGCACGGGCCACAGCGAGTTGGGCTTGCCGGGCGGCTTCGGCGACGTCGGAGTTGGCGGTGAGGGTGGTGCTGACCCCGACGGCACATCCGCGCCCCAGCTTCGAACCGATCGTCGACAGCAGATCCAGGTCTCGTGGTACCAGCCCGATCAGCATCGCCGTGCGGGGCAGCAGCAACGGCGCGTACTCGTGAAGGCACACCTGCCGATGAATCGTCTCGTGGTGCAAGGCATCTCCGTCGGGGGTACTCCAGCATGCGACGACGACGGCATTCGTCATTCCACGGTGACGTAGTTCCGGCCAGACTGCGGCGGCGGTGATGGTGTCGTCCAGCAGGCCCAGCAGCAGGTCCTGTCCGGAGGCGCGGAGCCGGTCACGTTGCGCGGCATCGTGTTCGAGTTCCAGGGCGATCAGCCCACCGAGGTGTTGGAGCAACGGCCGGTCGTTGACGGGCAGCCGGCCGGCGCCGGCCGACAGCACCACCGCCCCTGCGCCCGGGATGGGAATTTCCACGCGGCCGGCCGGTTCGTCCGGCCGGTTGTCACGCTGGTGCAGCGCGAGTCGGCCGCTGACCACGACTTCACCGGCGTCGTGGTCCCGGACCTCGAGCGCCCACCCGGTGGTGCCCTCGAGCGCGGAGATCCGGTCGGCGAACGTGCCCCTGGCGTGCAGCGCCTGCCAGTACACGTCGTAGAGGCGTGTGATCGTCGTCAAGCGTTGGCGTTCGGATTCGACGGCACTTTCGATGACGGTCCGTGCCAACGTGACGAACTGCAAGTCGAAGCTCGCGGACAGCACGGGAAAGCCGCGTCGGTCGGCCACCGTGAGCAGTTCGGCGGTCACATCCGGGGTGCCGGGGCCGCGCGCGATCACCAGGGCGCTGACCTGGCTGTCGATCAGGTGCGCCATCCACTCGGACTGCTCCGCGGGGCCGTCGGGAAGCCCGCCGCCGGTCGTCATGACCAGGTCACCGCTTTCGAACCACAGCCACGGATCGGGAAGGTCGCACGCGTGCGCCCAGGTCACCAGTCTCGCGCCACCGCTCTCGCCGGCGAGATACCGCAATCCGAGCGACGGGATCGCGGTCAGTTGATCGACGGAGATCACCGGTCCTCACCTCCTCATACAAACGTACAGCCGGCGGTCGGATGTCTGTGAATCCGGAGTATGTCGGGGCTCACATGCTGACACGACACTGGACACCGACGCACGAAACGAATGACGGCTGGAGGCTCTAGATGGTAGTCAGCAATGCCCGCGCTGGTGGGCGCGACGTGTCAGGTGCCGCACACGGTACACCCCTGTGGCGCGAGGATCGAGAGTTCGCTCCCCGACGGCCCGCGTTGCCCGGGAACGTCACCGCCGATGTCGCCATCGTCGGTGCCGGGTTCACCGGGTTGTGGGCGGCCTACTACCTGCTGCAGGCGGATCCGTCGCTGAAAGTCGTTCTTCTCGAACGCGAATTCGCCGGGTTCGGGGCGTCCGGGCGCAACGGCGGGTGGGCGTCGTCGATCTTCCCGGTCTCCCTCGCCCGCGTCGAACAGCTGTATTCGCACCGCGCCGCCCTGGATCTGCAGGCCGCGATGAACGATACGGTCTCCGAGATCGGCCGGGTCGTCGGCGACGAGGGCATCGACTGCGAATACGCCCGCGACGGGTTCGTCTCCCTCGCGCGGAGCGAGGCGCAGTGGGCGCGGGCGAAGGCGACCGTGGCCGGTGCCGAGAAGTTCGGCACCCGCGGCCAGTGGCAACTGCTCGATTCCGCTGCGGCGCAGGAGAAAATCAACGCCACCGACGTCCTCGGCGGCATCTACACCGAGCACTGTGCACTGCTGCACCCGGACAAACTCGTGCGTGGGCTCGCCGGCTGGGTCGAGGAACACGGCGCAGTCATCTACGAGGACACCGCGGTCGACGAGATCGGCAAGGGCATCGTCTGGACCGAACACGGCTCGGTCACCGCCTCCGTCGTCATCCGCGCGACCGAGGCATTCACCCCCGAATTTCCGGCGTACCGGCGCAACGTGGCACCGCTGTACTCACTCGTCGTCGCCACCGCGCCCCTGCCCCAGGGGCTTCGCGAGGACCTCGGCCTGGACGGCCGGACCGCGTTCAACGACATGCGCAACCTCCGGATCTACGCGCACCCGACCAGCGACGGCCACTTGCTGTTCGGCGGCCGCGGCGCGCCGTATCACTTCGGGTCCAAGGTCGATTCGTCCTTCGACGTGGACGAGAAGATTCACGACAAGATCATCGACACGATGCACGAGTTCTTCCCGGCGCTGGYGGACGTGCCGATCACCCACCGGTGGGGCGGCCCGCTCGGTGTTCCGCGCGACTGGTTCCCGTCGGTCGGCTACGACCAGAACAACAAGACGGCCTGGGCCGGACCGTACGTCGGTGACGGTGTCGCGACCAGCAACCTCGCCGGCCGCATCCTGCGCAACCTCATCCTCGACAAGCGCGACGACCTGAATTCGCTCCCCGTGGTCAACCACCGCTCGCCGAAGTGGGAAGTCGAGCCGTTCCGGTGGTTCGGAGTCAATGCCGGACTGCGCGCCGCCGCGACCGCCGACCTCGAGGAGCGGGTGACCAACAAGCCGTCCAAGGTTTCCGCGCTGCTGGAGAAGCTCACCGGCGCCCACTGACCATCGATACTGCAGAACACTTCTTGGAGAAATCACCATGACATCACTGATCCACCTGCCCGCCAGCACAGTTCAAGGCGAGCTGACCCCCGCGGGGCAGCGGCCCGGAGCAGACAGCGGCGACCCGCAACTCGGCACGCTGCCCCTCGACGGCGGCACCGACGCCCAGATCGGGATCTGGGAATGCCGGCCGGGTGGTTGGCCGGTCGTCGACCGGCTGAACACCGAAACCTGCTACATCATCTCCGGTAGGGCGACTTTGACCGACGACGAAACCGGCACCAAGGTCGACATCTCGGCAGGCGATTTCGTCGTCCTGCCCCCGGGCTGGTCGGGACGCTGGGACGTCACCGACACCCTGCGCAAGGCCTACGCCATCTTCTGACGCACTCACCGCATCCCACTTCGCACTCCGTCACTCCTTCGAAAGGATTCACGTGGTCGCCACGATCTCCCATTGGTTCGACAACAAGACCTTCCCCGGCACCAGCGGCAACACCGCCCCCGTCACCAACCCGGCCACCGGCGCCGTCACCGGACAGGTCGCCCTGGCCAGCGTCGAGGACGCCCGCGCCGTCATCGACGCCGCAGCCGCCGCCTTCCCCGCCTGGCGCGACACCTCCCTCGCCAAGCGCACCCAGATCATCTTCAAGTTCCGGGAACTGCTCAACGAGCGCAAGGGCGAACTCGCCGAGATCATCACCTCCGAACACGGCAAGGTCGTCTCCGACGCCCTCGGCGAAGTCTCCCGCGGCCAGGAGGTCGTCGAATTCGCCTGCGGCATCGCCCACCTGCTCAAAGGC
>NZ_JBFUHV010000186.1:0-16476 GCF_056402215.1 Rhodococcus sp. P4_B6
GTCCACCATCTGGAAGGTGACGCATCATGCCCAGCTCGGCGCATTGTGCTGCGATCGCGGTGAGCAGTTCCTTGGCTTCGTCGATGCGACCCGAGGCAGACAGACAGGCTATGAGCAACCGTCTGGCCTGCATCAACAGTCGGTCTGCACCGCGGCCTTCGAGTCGGTTCGTCCACTCCTTTGCCCATGTGCACGCGATCTCGGCCTGGTCCGGTGAATGCTTGTCGAGCAGCAGTCTGATGGCTGTTGCCTCTTCGATCTGTGCCGTCAATGCCTCGATACCGTCGACCTGTCTTCGACGAGAGGAATATTCTGCGGGCGGCGAGACTGGGATGTCGGGACTCAGGGGAAGCCCCAGCCTGATCCGTTCGTTCTCGACGTTGGCGCGCAATCGCGGAAGGGACAGTGTCACAGCGATCCTCGCACCCGCATCCAGTCGCTGCGCTGCAGCTATTCGGTCGCCCCTCAGGGCCTTGATACGCGCCCCGAGGGCATACCGCGGGATCTTGAATTCCACGAGACCGCCCTCGCCCCCAAGCTCGTAGCCTTCGTCGAGCAAGTTTTCGGCCTTGTCGATGTCGCCCCGTTCGTACAACAACGCGCCGAGGAGAGAATCGGCCAGGCGCGCGGCCTCTGAGTGCTTGCCGCCCAACTTTCTCGCCACACGCACCCCCGCACGGAAGCTGCTTTCTGCCGCGGCGACATCGAGTTGTTCGTAGGCGGCAAGGCCGGCGAAACAGTGCCCGTGCATCACCAGGTACGGGCCGTTGGTTCGTGCATGAAATGCGGACGCCCATTCCTGCAGTCGGCGCGCTTCGTCGAAATCGAACTGGTACGTCGCGCGATAGGTTGCCATGTTCGCGGCACTCGACACGACCCACGGCCGCAACGTGTCCAGTCGTGGCAGGCATGCCTGGACCAACTCGTCCGCGCCGTCGACTCGGTCCGCGCGGAACCGAATAACACCTCGCATCACAGCCGCCTCGACACGCAGGTCGGCGACCTCGTCGGTGGGGGGAACGCGATCGAGCGTCGATTCGACGCGGTCGAGTGCCCGCTGTGCAGGCGCGGCCCGGTGCAGCATGATGTTGGCCCAGGCCACTGCGAGTTGTAACCACGGGCGTGACTCCGTCAGCGAGGGAGGGAGTTTCGCAACCATCCCGAGGAGAGTCGTCATGTGCGAATACTCGATCAGGTGCATCCCATCGCGCTCGACGAGCTCGACCGCCCGGACCTGATCCCCAGCCATGAGCGCGTGATCGACGGCCTCGCCGAGCAACTCATGATCGGCGAACCATGTCGATGCCGTGCGGTGAAGTTCGTCGATCCGCTCGGGCTGATCACGCTCGAGTCGTCGTTGCAGGAACTCCGCGAACACGTGGTTGTACCGGAACCACACTCCGTCCTCGTCCACCCGTCGCAGGAACAGATCCCGCTCCTCGACTACTTCGAGTAGCGCCTGCCCGCGCGACACGTGCGCCAGCGCGCCAGCGAGGCTGCCGCTGATCCGTTCGGTAACCGACGTCGCCAGCAGAAAATCGAGGATCTCCGGTTCCAACGTGTCGAGCACGTTCTCGGCGAGGAACTCGCCGATGGCGTGATGCCGACCCGACATGTGCCCGATCAGCTCGGTGGGGTCGTCGCGTCCGCGCAGTGACAGGTACGCCAATTGCAACGCCGCCACCCACCCGTCGGTCGAGTTCCGTAGGTCCGCGATATCCTCCTGCTCCAGCTCCAGTCCGCCCAGGTCGACCAGGAAGGATCGTGCCTCATTGTCATCGAAACGTAATGCTGTGTAGTCGATTTCGACAAGCTCATCACGCACGCGCATTCTACTCATCGGAAGGCCGGTCCGGGTGCGGCTTGCCACGACGACCTGGATGTGGTGGCAGCCGTTGTCGAGCAGGAATCCCATGGCTCCGCGTGTCCCGGCGTCGGTGACCCGGTGCCAGTCGTCGATCACGATCGCCACCCGCTCACCGCGGGCGTGGATCTCGTTGATCAGCGACGACAGGACGTACTGCTCGGCCTCGTCGCCGTGCTCGTCGAGCGCCTGCCCCAGGTCGCGCGCCAGGGTCGGGCGGACCCGCCGGATTGCCTCGACCAGATGCGAGAGAAACCACACCATGTTGTTGTCATCGTGATCGACCGTCAGCCACGCGACCGCCACACCCTCCTCGGTCAGCACTTCACCCCATTGGGCGGCGAGGGTGCTCTTGCCGAATCCGGCCGGTGCATGGATGACCGTCAACCGGCGCCGCTCTCCGGCGCGTAGGGAGTCGATCAGATGTCTACGTTCGACCAGTTGCCGGGTCGGCGTGGGCGGGCGGAATCGGGTAGAGGGGGCGGGCGGCGTCCCTGGCGTCGCTGCATCGTTCCGGCCGCCCGTCGTCATTGGGCCGGACCTGCCCGACGCAGTCCTGGTCGAGGCGCCGCGGCGGTGTTCATCGGGGGTCTGCGTGCCGAGGTCGGCGGGCAGGGCCATCTCGTCGGCGGGCAGTCCGTTCCGGAGTTGGGCTTCGCGCAAGTCCTCCCCGAAGTCGACGGCGGTCGCCGCACGACTGGTCGGCTCCCGGGACATCGCTCGTTCGATCGCGGCACAGACGTCGTCGGGGATGTCCGCCCCACGCAGATCCGGCACCGGGTGGGCGGTGATCCGCAGGAATTGGGCCATCACCTGCTCGCCGCTGCGCCGCTCGAACGCGGCGTGACCGGTGATCGCGCAGAACAGCGTCGCGCCGAGGCCGTACACGTCCGATGCAGGGGTGGGGGGCTGGCCTTTGAGCACCTCGGGTGCGGTGAACGCCGGTGAGCCGACTACTGCGCGCGTCGAGGTCTCGAAGCCACCCGCGATGCGTGCGATGCCGAAATCGGTCAACTGCGGCTCACCGTAGTCCGTGAGCAGGATGTTCGCGGGCTTGACGTCCCGATGCACGGTGCCGACCCGGTGCGCGGTCTCGAGCGCGCCCGCGACCTTTACTCCGAGCCGAACCGCCTCCTCCCAGCCTATCGGCCCCGAGCGGTGGATCCGGGAAGCCAGAGAACCGTGCGCGTGGTAGTGCATCACGATGTACGGCTGCCCGCTGGCCGTGGCACCGACCTGCAAAATGTTGGCGATGTTCGGATGCCCGGACAGCCGGCCCATGGCCCGTTGCTCACGAATGAACCGCTCGAGATTGTCCGGATCCAGATCGGCGGTGAGGACCTTGACCGCGACGATGCGGTCGAGGGATGGCTGTAGGCAGCGGTAGACGACGCCGAAGCCACCCCGCCCGATCTCCTGGGCATCGTCGAACCCCGCCACGGCCAACTCCGTGGCGATACCCGAGGTCAAATCACGCTGCGTCGCCAGTGGATCGTATTCGGCCACGGCCGACCTCGATCTCGTGCCTCGGTGTCCACAATCCCTGTGTCATGCAAATCACCTCTCGAGCATCAATGCGAGCATAACCCCAATCCGAACGCTCGAATCGTCGGTAGGTAGTCAGTTCGAGCTGCTCGCGTGATCAGCTGAGGTCGTGGTCGACGGTCTGTCGTCCGTCGGGTCAAGATCGATAGCGCTCCCAGTTCCCGGATATCTGGTGAGTGCGCGAGCCCAGACGACTCAGCTGTGGCACGGCAGCACGACGAGCAACTGATTGCGGGCGAGTGCCACTCCCAGCCTTGCGGCCCTCGACTGAAATTTGCCCGTATCCGCAGTGCAGCAAAGCTTCCGGCCTGCGCGGAACGACCGTCTCGTTCTCGTAGACACAGTTCCTCGCCGGAAGTCACTACCTCGTCGGTCCCGCGGACCGCGGTGACGCCGCGACCCTCGATGACGCCGACCAGGGCGGCCGAGCTTTTCCCGACCGGACCGCGAGACTCGGGAGCCGTTGTGCCCAATCGCGTTCGGTTGACACTATTGGCGGCATCGCGGGAATCGTATCGTGTAGATCTCCAGCAGTGCATGTGGATTTTCTGGCATATTTGCTGTTCGCGCAACGGTATTCGTATCAATTGCGTGCATCAAGTGCGTCGAGGGAGGTATCAGATGTATCTAGTCAGGCACTCCGATCCTGGGCGTGGGCAAAGGTTAAACGGACTCGGACTTGTGGCCACCACAGTAGGGTCTGTTCGGGACGCAAAGCTGACGAATCATTTCGACAAGGTAAAGATCGACATGGTCCAATCTTGCGTGCACTTCGAGAAGCAACTGTTTGCGAGATGGAGTGGCTTCTCGCAGCTGCTACCGAAGTCCGATCTCGGGTGCGCTTCCACCGGACCGCATGCGCGAATGTCCCTGTCCAGCGGGCCGTCCATCGCGGCAACCCGGGGAACTGCGTCGAACAGCCCCGGCGGCAGCCCTCGCGCGTGCGGCTACGGTGCTGTCACGGGGTTCCAGAGGCTGGCGATGAGCTCGTACGAGCGCATTCGTGCTGCTTGGTCGTAGGTCTCCGACATGAAGATGAGCTCGCGGGCGCCCGTCCGAGCCACGAGCGCTTCGAGTCGGGGACGGACGGTCTCAGGCGTACCGATGTAGGACTGGCTCAGCTGCTCTGCCACGGCTGCGGCTTCGTCCCGGGTCCACAGTCGATGTATGTCGTCCACCGGTGGAGCCAGCGGCTGCATCCGGCCGCGCACCGTTGCGAGGAACCGCTGTTGGACGGAGGTGAACAGCCGGGCCGCCTCTCGGTCATCATCGGCGAGGACCGCGTTCACGGAGACCATCGCATACGGCTCGGAAAGAGTCTGTGAAGGGCGGAAGGTGGAGTGGTAGAGATCCGTTGCTTCTTGCAGCCGAGTCGGGGCGAAATGTGCGGCAAAGACGAATGGCAGCCCGAGACGCGCTGCCAAGGCCGCGCTGTAGACACCGGAACCGAGCAGGTAGATGGGTACGTGGGCGCCTTCTCCCGGGATGGCCCGCACCCGGGGTCGTGTGCCGTGGAGGTAGGCGAGGAGTTCGGCGAATTGCGCAGTGAACTCCTGATCCGCCGGTCGTCCGCGACGGATTTCGGCCGCTGTCCACGGGTCCGTTCCCGGTGCGCGCCCCAGCCCGAGATCGAAGCGGCCGGGATGCAGGGCTGTCAGCGTGCCGACCTGCTCGGCCACGACGAGCGGCGCGTAGTTGGACAGATTGAGACTGCCGGTGCCGACCCGGATGGTTCGGGTCCCGGCGGCGACGGCGCCGGCCAGGACGATGTTGGCCGAGCTCGCCATCGGCGCCATGTTGTGGTGCTCGGCAAGCCAGTACCGGTGGAAGCCCAGGAGTTCGGCATGGGCGGCGAGTTCGACGGTGCGGTGCAATGCGTCACCGACAGTGTGGCCGTGACGGATCGGTGCGAGATCGAGAAGCGAGAGTGCCGGACGATCCTGAGGAGCGGAAAGGGTATCCATCGCATGTGCCGTTTTCTTATCTATGAGTGGGTAGTGAGTGCGTCAGGGGTGCCGGCGAACCCGGGCCGCCATGTGGAGGGCGAGAGCGGCCGCCCCTGCTCACCCGAGAGTCGGCTCCAGCGGTGTGCCCGGACCCCGGGGTGTCCGGGACGGGGGAAAGGAGCCTGGGATGCGGTGCGGCGGYCGCAGTCCCGGCCGGTGTTGCCACGGCCTCCGACGGCGGGCCGAGGATGCGCTGGCGGGTGCCGTGACGGCTACATCCGCCGTCGAGCCGGGCGGCCGGGTGGTCTACCGTTCCGTCGCGGTGATCCAGCCGGGTATGTATTCGAAACGCGAGATCTTCCAGGTGTCGTCTTCGCGGCGGAGATCCAACTGATAGTGGGCTCCGTAGAGATCCTGCCCATTCGGTGTAGTYGGCCGCTGAGGGATGATGCGGCCGACCACAAGGTGAGCGGTATTGCGAGCTTCGTCGACCGTGATCTGCAGCGGACGGCCGAAATGTTGCATCCACGGCCACAGGCGACGGAAGGACTTCATCTGTCCGATGACTTCATGGCGTCCCTGAAGGTCACCCATCGGGGGGAACGCCCCGAAGACATCCTCGGTGAAGCAGCCATGCAGGAGCGTGATGTCCCCTTGGTCAATGGCCCACGAATAGCGCGAGTAGAAGTCGGCGACCTGCCGCACGGCATCGTGGGGGTCGAGATCGGGGATGCCGCGGGCCCAGGGCGAGTCCAATTCGCTCACGATGCTGGGCGTCGCGTCGCCGATCTTCCATCCTTCGGGGGAGGGGATGCTCCATTTCGCGAACCGAGCCTCGTCTCCGTCGATCCAGGGGATGGACAGCCGCAGGACCTCGAATTGCCAACCGGACTCAGTCCGGACGAGGTCGGCCACGAGTGTCGCGCCGAACGTCGACGGCGCCGGTTCTGATTGCGGCGTGAAACCGTACAGGTAGGAGGTAAGCACTGCCCGCTCGTCGTCGCCGCCGACGAAGTGGTTCGTGGTGACTATGTCCAGGGGCATGACAGGATCGAAATCGGCGCTGAACAGAGCCGTGATGTCCCTGGCTCCGCGGGCCTCGCCATGCGCACTGGAGTGCAGGACGCTCGAGTCGGCGAAGACGGTAGTCAGGGCGTCCTGGTCGCTGCAGGCCCAACCTGCCACGAAGATGTCCAACGCCGCGAGTGCTCCCTCGGCCGTCGGGGTCATCGGCCTTTGTCCTGATGCTGGGTCGAGGCGGCCTCGCTCCGATTTGATCAATCCATTGTTGCGGGTCATGTCGTCGACGCTAATCAATGACATTGATGTCAAGGTCAAGCGAATCCGGAGTGAAGCACGTCACCACCCGCACGCAGCGCATACGCGCAGAACGGAATACGACCGAACTCGGAACCCTGAAATCCGGACCTTTCTGCAGGTAGCCATCCCTCTCGCTTCTCAGGCGGCCGGGCTGGCGACCGCCAGGTAGGCGCGGATGGCGTCCCGATTGCGCGTCAGGGTGTCGATGCGCCGCTCGATCTCGCCGAGTTCGCGGGCGAGATTGGCGGCCAACTCCGCGTCGACCATCGGGCGCAAGCCGGCGCCGGCGCCGAGGAAGCAGGGCACGATCTCACGAATGACCCCAGTGCTCAGCCCCGCCTGGAGCAGATCGCGAATTTGTTGGACGCGCTGCACTGCGCTCTCGGGGTAATCCCGGTAACCATTGGCGAGGCGGTCGGGGTGCAGCAAGTCCTGCTGTTCGTAGTAGCGCAGGAGTCGAGTGGCGACTCCGGTGCGATGGGAGAGTTCACCGATCTTCATGGTGATGTGCTTCACTCCGTTTCGGCTTGACCTTGACATCAATGTATAAGTTTAGCGTCAGTGGCGTGACCGACGTAATGAACGACTCCTCCAGAACAAAACGGGGCGGCCTCGGCGTCCTGTTCGTGGCCGCCTTCATGACCATCACCACCGAGACCCTGCCCATGGGTCTGCTGCCGCAGATGGGCCAAGGCCTCGGGGCATCAGAGTCGCAGGTCGGACTGTTGGTCGCGATCTACGCCCTCGTGGTCATGCTCGTGACCTTGCCGGTCACTGCGTGGACCGCCAACTGGCCACGCCGTCGACTCTTCCTGGTGATCATGGCGGCCTTCGCCGTGAGCAACCTGTTGATGGCCCTCGCCCCCACCTTTCCCGTGGCCATTCTCGGCCGGCTCATCGCAGCGCTGGTGCACGGTGTGCTCTGGTCGATGATGGCTGCTTACGCCACCCAGATGGTCGCTCCCGGCCGCGCCGGCCGCGCCGTCGCCACGGTCTACGCCGGCAACAGCGCAGCCCTGTCCCTGGGCGTCCCCCTGGGTACGGCACTGGGTAACGCCCTGAGCTGGCGAGCGGCCTTCGTCGTCCTGGCTGGGGTGGCGGTCCTCGTCATGGCCGCGGCTCCCGCCCTGCTGCCTCAGGTTCCCGGCACGCCCGCCGCCGACTCGTCGGCCGCCAAGGCATTCAGGATCCCCGGAGTACTGGCCATCGCCGTCACGACCACCGTGGTCATGCTGGGTCACTTCACGCTCTACACCTATGTCGCCCCCTTCCTGCACGATGCCGGCATCTCCGAGAGAGCGGTCAGCCCTGTCCTTTTCGCCTTCGGTGTCGCGGGTATCGCCGGGGTGTGGTGCGCCGGAATGCTGGTGGACCGGCGCCCGCGGGGCGCCCTGCTGAGCGCCGTGGGCATCGTGGTTCTGGCCCTGACCGGATTGGGGGCAGTCGGCTGGTTCACTCCCGCGACCATCACACTGATTGTGCTGTGGGGACTGGCCTACGCGGCACTACCGACCTTCTTGCAGTCCGCCGCACTCAAAGCAGCGCCGGCCGCGCAGGCCGCCGCCTCCGCGCTGTTCATAATCGGCTTCAACCTCGGCATCGGCGGCGGTTCCTTGGTCGGCGGTCAGGTCCTCGATCACATCGGCGTAGCCGCCGTGCCCGGTGCGGCCGCTGCACTCACCGCGGTCGCCTTGCTCATCGCCCTCTTCGCGCGCACGTCCGCCTTCCCCCGGCGCCCGACGTCAGCGTCGGCCGTCACCGCCCGGTCCAGCAACGAGGACGAGCCCACCCTTGCTCACCAACTCGCCGAGCTCGGTCAGCGCCACTGACCTGCACCACCGTCACCCGCACATGTCCAGGCGTGATCACGCATCTGCGCCGATCAAGCCATGCATTCCCCGAAGCACGCGAAAGGCAATCTCGCACAGTCATGAACCACCTCCGCGATATCCCGCTCTCCCTTCTCAACCTCGCCCCCATCCGGCACGGCGGCACCGCCACCGAGGCGCTGCACGAGACCATCGAACTTGCCCGCAAGGCAGAGGCGTTCGGCTACCACCGCTACTGGATCGCCGAGCACCACAACATGGCCGCGGTGGCTTCCGCGGCGACCTCCGTCCTGATCGGACAGGTGGCCGCCGTCACCGAGCGGATCAAGGTCGGCTCCGGCGGCATCATGCTCCCCAACCACGCCCCATACGTCGTCGCCGAACAATTCGGCACCCTCGCCGCCCTCTACCCAGGACGCATCGACCTCGGTCTGGGACGCGCACCGGGCACCGACCCGTGGACCGCGCAGGCACTGCGCCGCGGTGACGCCACCGCCGAGGACTTTCCGGCCCAGGTGGCGGAGGTTCGCCGCTACCTCGCGCCGGGTAAACCCACCCGCCGGGTCCGCGCCATCCCCGGCGAGGGCACCAACGTCCCGCTGTACATCCTCGGTTCCTCCACCTTCGGCGCTGCCCTGGCCGCGAAGGAAGGCCTGCCGTTCGTCTTCGCCTCACACTTCGCTCCCAACCAGCTGTCCGCTGCCCTGGACATCTACCGTGCGAACTTCCGCCCCTCCGGAAACCTGGATAAGCCGCACGCCGTCGTCGGTGTGAACGTCATCGCCGCCGACACCGACCGCAGCGCCGAGCACATCTTCACGACCCTCCAGCGCAAGTTCCTCACCCTGATCCGCGGCGAACTGCAGAACCTGCCACCCGTCGACGACATCGACCAGCTGTGGTCCCCGCAAGAAGCCTCGGCAGTCGGGGGCATGCTGCGCGCGTCCTGCGTCGGCTCGCCCGCCACGGTCCGTGACGGCCTCAACGAGCTGGTCAAGCACACGCAAGCCGACGAACTCATCGTTCTCACCGAGACCTGGGAGTTCAAGGACCGCGTCCGCAGCTACGAACTCCTCGCCGAGCTGAAGACCGCATGACATCCGGCCCCCTCTCGGCGCCCGGCACCGTGAACTCCCCGCTTTTTGACAGCGCAACAGTGGGCGCCCTTACCGTGCCTAATCGCATCGTGATGGCTCCGATGACTCGATCCCGCGCCGCCTCGGATGGCACGCCCAGCGCGTTGATGAGCACCTACTACGCACAGCGCGCCAGCGCCGGACTGATCATCGCCGAGGGCACCCACCCCACCGCGGCCGGCCGACTCGGCCCCGGCGTGCCAGGCCTGCACAGTGACGCCCACCGGCGCGGCTGGTCTCGTGTAGCTGATGCGGTGCACGACGCTGGGGGCCGGATCTTCGTGCAGCTGATGCATGCGGGACGCCTCGCCCACCCCTCCTTCCTGCCCGAGGGGTTGTATCCCGTTGCGCCCTCGGCCATCGCCGCCCGGGCGGAGGTGTACACCGCGGACGGCAGGAGACCGGCCGTCCGCCCGCAGCCGCTCACCGGCGCCCAGACCCTGACCATCGTCGATGACTTCGCCCGCTCAGCCGAGCGGGCGATGGCAGCGGGACTGGATGGTGTCGAGATCCACGCCGCCAACGGCTATCTCCTGCACCAGTTCCTCGCCGGGAACACCAATCTGCGCACCGACAACTGGGGCGGAACCAGCGAGGGCCGGATCCGGCTGACGGTCGACGTCGTACGAGCGGTAGCCGCGGCCATCGGCCCGCATCGAGTGGGGCTGCGGATCTCCCCCGGCAACCGATCCGGTGACGTCATCGATCACGATCCGCGCACCACGTACACGTCACTGGTCCAGGAGCTGGCACAGGAGGGGCTGGCCTACCTGCACCTCGTCGAGGCAGGTCACGCCGACCTCGACGACCGCATCCGGGCCCTGTGGCCGAGTGCACTCCTGGTGTCGCCGACACTCAGCCGGCCTGACGATGTCACGAAGGTCGGTGCGGCAGATGCCTGGCTCCGACGCGGGGCCGACCTGATCGCCTTCGGCCGCGGCTTCCTTGCCAATCCGGATTTCGTGGAGCGTGTCCGCCGAGGCGCCCCACTCAATGCCCCGGAACCGATCGGGATCTACGGCGGCGACCATCGCGGATACACGGACTACCCGACCCTGGAACAGGCACACACAGTTCGTACGTGACGCGGCAAGCCCCAGGTGTTTGGGTAGAACGCAGTGTCCTGCTGGAGAATTTGCAGTTTCCTCAGGGCCTTGGTACTGCGGTGAGTTCGCAGTTTCCCGCGGCAGGTAGGTGTAGCACTCCGCCGTGTGCTTCTTGGCTCACTCCAAGGGCCTTCGAGGTGTATCCCGACGCGTGAAAAACAACGCATTCTCTCTGGTGTAACGCGAGGTCTCTTGTGAACAAGGCCTATTCGCGATTGCGACCTGTGGGGCGTGGTGTTTGATCAACGTGGCGCGACCCAGCTCTCAATGACGCCGCCCGGCTGCCGAGCAAGGCATAGGCCGGGCCTACGGTTCGGTTGACTGCTGCGCACTGGCTTCGAGGAGGTGTTCTGCTTCTGCTCGAGCGGCCCGGCGAACTGCAGTGAGTGCGGCCGTCGGTGAGTTCGGTGCGTAGACGAGTACCAGAGGGAGCCCTAGTCCCAGTTTCCTGTCTAGGGGGAGGAATGCGATGTCGTCCCGCGTGTGATCGACGAACAGCAGTGGCAGTACAGCGACCCCGGCACCTGCGCCGACCATCGCGAGTTGAGCCCACATATCGTCAGCTTCGACGATTCTTCTCGGGGAGCACTGATTGTCGGTGACGAGGCGGAGTAGTTCGTCGTAGAAGACTGGGTTCCGGTCGCGTGGAGCCATGATGAAGTCCTCGTCGTTGAGGTCTGCAATGGAGGCGAGGCCGCGAGTTGCCAGCGGGTGCGAGCTGGCGACGGCCGCGTAGAGCGGCTCGTCCATGAGGGTGTCGACCGCGAGACCTGGCGGGGTGCTGCGGCTGCGGAGGATTCCGGCTTCGAGTTGTCCGTCGATCAGCTGGCGGAGTTGAGTGTGACTGTTCATGGGGTGCAATGTCATTCGAACGTCGGGGACCTCGGCGCGAACGGATGACAGGATTCGAGGCATGAGCAGCCTCATTGCTGGGTTCACCGCACCGATTCGTAACGCCGCGGTACGCCCGGCGGCCGCGTCGCGGGTGACCTGCTCGAGGCGGATCAGATCTGCCAGTAGCTGCCGGGATCCTTCGACCAGGGTCTCACCGGCTGTCGTGAGTCGGCTCCGCCGCGTCGTCCGTTCCACAAGCGGCCCACCGATGAGCCGTTCGAGCTTCCTGACGGTCTGGCTGAGGGTGGGCTGCGAGATATTCAACCGGTCGGCGGCCCGGCTGAAGCTCAATTCGTCGGCCAGCACTGTGAGGTACTGCAGGTCGCGGATGTTCATCATGCATCGATTGTGGCGGAGTCGGCCGACCAGACATATAGATTTCGATAATAAATCCATGCCTAAATCTGGCATTGTTTTATGAATTCCGGGCTCTTACGCTCACATTGTCTGGTTGAAGTGATCTAGCCAACTGGGCGAGCCAACCGCTGAAGGGACAAATACCTCAATGACTACGACGGAAACTCTCGCGAGCGAGTACGACGAATACCTTGCAGAAGGCCGCATCTGGGGCCTCGTCGATCGTGAGCGGATCAAGAAGATCAAGTTCCCGCGCGTGCCGAAGGAGGTTGTCGATCGCTACCTCGCAATCGATGACCTGACGACGTCGGTGTCGGACGTGCTCGACTCACTCGGCATCATCGGTGCGGTCCCCGCCTCGTTCCTCAAGCCCCTGGCTCCCGGGCAGCGGATCGTGGGCCCCGCGGTGACCATCCGCAATCTCGTCGAGCGCAAGACGCCGACCCAGGGTTATGTGGACAAGGACTTCATCCGCATGTCGACGCGCGACATCTACTACCTGGCTGAGGCAGGCGACGTCCTGGTGACCGACACTGCCGGGGACCTTTCGGTGTCCAACATGGGCGCGCAGTCCTGCACCGTTGCGAAATCGCGTGGTCTCGCCGGCAGCATCGTGTATGGCGCAATCCGCGACGCCGGATCGATCCGCGACATGGGGTACCCGGTGTGGAGCAGTGGCGTGACCCCGATTACCGGAAAGTTCCGGATCGAGGCCATCGAAATGAATGGGCCGGTTACGTTGCACGACGTTCGGGTGGAACCGGGCGACCTGATTGTCGCCGACGACTCCGGCGTATGCGTGGTGCCGTTCGAGCATGCGGAGTACGTGATCAGCGAGGTCGAGAGAATTGCGGAGGCCGAGCAGACGATGGCCAAGATGATCATCGAGGGCGCCCCCATCGATCAGCTGCGTCCCCTCTTCCGTAAGCGCTACAGCTGAGCTTACGGTTCAATCTGACGAACAACGGAGTTCGCATGCTCGGAATACACCAAAGACTGCGCGCCTCTCGCGCGGTCCTGTCGTGGGCGACGCTCGCCACGGTCGCCGCCGTGTCGACGGCGTGTTCTGTCGGCCCGGGTGGGGCCTCTGGCTCGGGTCCGGTTGACGCGGGGAAGTATCCCTCGGACACGATCGAGGTAGTCGTTCCCTACGAGGCCGGCGGTGCGACGGACCAGATGGTCCGCTCGCTGTCGCAGCCGGTGGCCGAAGGCCTCGGTGACGAACCATTGGTGGTGCTCAACCAACCCGGCGGTGCTGGAACGATCGGCACCACCCGAGTCGTGGCAGCGAGCCCGGACGGGTACACCCTCGGGTTCGTTGCCGGTGGGCCTCTGACGGTGCAGCCGCACTACGGTCGCACCGTCTACTCCTATGACGATGTAACCCCGGTCGCCCGTGTGGCGGTGGCACCGATCGTGTTGGCTGTGCCGGCAGACTCGCCCTGGCAGACGGTGGGCGACATGATCACGAGCGTGCGAGAAGATCCGGGCTCGTTCCGATACGCCTCGACTGGCGCCGGGAATCCGGCCAACCTGGCCATGGAGAAGCTGGATGCAGCAGCAGGCATCGAAACAACCCAGGTTCCGTTCGAAAGCAGCGCCGAGGCGGTGACCGCCCTGCTCGGCGGAAACGTCGAAGGGGCAGCCGGCTCTCCGTCCGGCTTCGCCGCCTCGGTTCGCTCCGGCGACCTCCGAATTCTCGCCAACCTCGGCAGCGTGAAGGGTGCCGAGTACGCCTCGGTGCCCACCCTGCAAGAATCCGGATACGACGTCGCGACGGACATCACGTCAGGGTTCATCGCTCCGAAAGATCTTCCCGAGCCCTACCTACGCGAGATCTCCAACTCGATCCGGGATGCCCTCGAAGATCCGGAGATCCGAAAGCAGATCGAATTGACCGGCGCAGTCCCCAATTTCGGGAGCCCGGAGGAGTACCGCGAGGACATTGCCCGCGAGTACTCCGAGACAGGAGAGGTGCTCCATGAAGCTGGACTCATCTGATCGGATCGAAGAAGCCGAACGGCGCGAGCACAAGGATGCCGTGGCTTCCCTCGATGAGCCGAGCGAGGTTGAGGTGTCGAAGGATCTGTTCGGTCTGACGGCGTCCCTGCTCGTCCATGTCGGGGTGACCCTGCTCGGGGTGATCGCGATATGGCTTGCGATCGACCTCGGAGTGGGGACGCTCGGCAAGCCGGGTCCAGGTTTGTGGCCACTGGCCGCGGGTGCATTGATGACGGCGGCTGGCGTGGCCACCATCGTCCAGACGGCACTGGGGGAGCGCGTCGAATCATTGCGTGGGTCGGCTCGGCCCGCGTTCGGAGTCGCGCTGGCGATCCTGTTCGTGCTGCTGTTCAGCTTCGTCAGCGTCATCGTGGCGCTGATCGCGGTGTTCGCGCTCTGGACGCGACTGCTCGGAAAACTCCCCTGGCGTTCCGTGGTGATCTGGACAGTGCTCGGCACCGCAGCGCTCTATCTGCTTTTCGGAGTCCTCATCTCGACGCCGTTTCCGGCGCCGTTGACGGCGATTCCGTAATCGAAGGACAGACACCATGGATGCGATTCTCCATGGGTTCGGCGTTGCGTTCGAGCCCATCAACCTTCTCGCGGTGCTCCTCGGCTGCATTCTCGGCATCGTCGTTGGGGTGCTTCCCGGGCTCGGCCCGATCACCACCATTTCCATCCTCATCCCCTTCACCTACGCGATGTCGCCGGCGACGGCGATCATCCTCCTCGCCGGTGTCTACGCGGGCGTAATGTACGGCGGCACCGTCACTTCGGTGTTGCTGAGGCTTCCGGGAGAGGCGGCGTCGGTGGTCACGGCAATCGACGGATACGAAATGGCCCGCCGGGGTCGCGCCGGACCGGCTCTGGGGATTTCCGCGATCGGGTCCTTCATCGGTGCGACCGTCGCCCTCGTCGGGCTCACGTTCTTCGCCCCAGCGCTGGCTGACCTGGCACTTCATCTCGGCCCTCCGGAATACGCGACCCTCGCGATTTTCGGCCTGATGCTCATCGCGTACCTGGGTGGGGGGTCGTTCTCCAAGGCCATGGTCGCCGCCGGTGCGGGCCTGTTCCTCGCTACCGTCGGACTCGATCCGATCTCCGGAGCAGTCCGGTTCAGCGGTGACTCCCTGCAACTGGTCGACGGCTTCGACGTCGTCGCGATTGTGCTCGGACTGTTCGGTATCGGTGAGGTGCTCTACAACCTGCGCCCGGGGTCCCAGGAGGACGGCGATACGGTCACCACCAAAATTGGTCGGGTTTTTCCCTCCCGAGCGGATCTGCGGCGCAGCCGCGGCGCGATCGGCCGGGGTTCCGTTCTCGGCACACTCGTCGGGCTGGTCCCCGGTGGCGGTGGTCTCGTGTCCTCGCTGGTCAGTTACGGCGTCGAACGGCGCGTGGCCAAGCATCCCGAGGAGTTCGGGAAGGGAGCGATCGAGGGTGTCGCCGGTCCGGAGACTGCGAACAATGCCTCCTCGACATCGGCGTTCGTGCCGCTACTGAGTCTGGGAATCCCGTTCAATGTCACGGTGTCCCTGCTGTTCAGCGTCCTGCTCGTACACGGGATCACCCCCGGGCCACAACTGGTCGACGAGCACCCGGATGTGTTCTGGGGCGTCATCGCCTCGATGTACATCGGCAACATCGTCTTGCTGATCCTGAGCCTGCCGCTGATCGGTGTCTTCGTGCAGATTCTGCGGCTCAAGTTCAGCGTGCTCGCCCCGCTGATCGTTGCGGTCAGCCTCATCGGCCTCTACACGATCGACAACAACACCTGGAGCATGTGGGTGGCCATCACCTTCGGCGTCGTGGGGTATTTGATGCGGCTGTGGGGATTCCCGCTCGGACCTATGGTTCTCGCATTCATCCTCGGGGAGATCCTCGAATCGGCGTTGCGTCAGTCGCTCATCCTCTCCGGAGGCAGCTTCGACATCTTTGTGACCCGACCGGGTTCGCTCACGATCCTTCTGTTGGTCGCCGCGATCATCTTCTACTCCGTGGTCAGCTTGCTCCGGGCGAGGGCTACGCGTAGCGCAAAGGACAGCGGTTCGCCGGCGGTGGGGGAGCCTGGATTGTTGGTGCCGGACGACGGCGCGCGCTCGCCGGGCCAGCACAGTCTTCTCGAGAAGGACTAGGTGCACGGTAGGGGCGAGGAAGCGGGCGCCGGGCGCCGCTGATCGGCCATCCACAGAACACTAGGCGGGCCCGGTCGGGCTCCCGCCTACTGTTCTGTGGTGTGCGGGTGAAGGGAGCRTCTGATGGAACTGAGGCAGTTGCGGTATTTCATCGCGGTGGCCGAGGACGAGCAGTTCAGTAAGGCCGCGCTGCGGCTCGGCGTCGCACAATCGACGATCAGCGAGCAGGTTCGGCTCCTCGAGAAGGACCTGGGCGCCGAGCTGTTCCTGCGGTCCAGTCGCACCCTCCGGCTCACCTCCGCTGGTGAGGTGATGCTCGCCGGGGCCCGGAAGACCCTTGCTG
>NZ_JBFUHV010000187.1:0-16230 GCF_056402215.1 Rhodococcus sp. P4_B6
GTGGTGGACGAAGCAGGGGGCGTTCGAGTAGGACGGGAGCAACCGGCGGCCGCCGCGCCGTGTCGCGGGCACCGCGGGTGCTCGACCGACCGGGGTAGTCGACGCGAGCCGTCGCTGCCGACCCTCCCGCCCGGGGCGGATCGGATCGCCGTCGAGCCGGTATGGGTTGCCGCTCGGTGGGTTTCACCGGCGACTCGCAGGCCCGTCCGCACCTGTCCGCTCGGCAGGAGCAAATCCGGTGCGGTGCACGGGAGAAGGCGGGGGTTACGCCGTCATTGCCGCTGGGGGTGTCGGCGCGTTCATCGGTCGACGCGACGGCGGGAATCGACGCGGCCGAGCAGCAGAGCGAGTACCACGATCATGATGACGGCGAGGACGCCGCAGATCGCGAGGTCGGTCAGCCAGATTTCGGGAGTGTGCCGCCACAGCGGATCGTCGGCTCCGGGAGATCCCGGCATCGCCGCCAGGTCCACGGTGGAGGCGGCCATCGCATAGGTCCAGCGCGACGGGGAGAGCCAGGACAGCTGTTCGAGGGGCACACGCCCGTGTAGCGGGAACAGACCGCCGCAGAGGATGAGTTGGGCCATGACGACGAGCACCAACAAGGGCATACCCCGGTCGGCGTTGTCGATCATCGCCGAGATGAGCAACCCGATGATCATCGAGGTGACGGTCACCGCGATCACTGCGATCGCGATCTCGGCTTCACCGGATCCCAGCAGGGCGGCGCCGTCCGGCCCCGGCCGCCCGACCCATCCCAGGATCCCGAGAACCAGTCCCTGCAGACCGGTGATCACGGTGAGCACCGCGAGCTTGGAGGCGAGATAGGCGTTGCGGGACAGACCGATTGCGTGTTCCCGTCGGTAGATGGCCCTTTCCTTGACGATCTCGCGGACCGCTGCTGCGCAGCCCATCAGGGCGCCGCCGATGATCAGCAGGACCAGTAACTGGCCGGGCTCGTTCGAGTGCTGGACCGCTGCCTGGGTGAGCGAGAGCCCGGCGGTGCCGGGAACAGCATGGGTGAACAGACTGAGCAGCAGTGGCAGTGCCAGCAGGAAGGCCGTGTACTGGCGGTCGGCGGCGATGACGGCCAGGTAGCGGCGGCACAGGATCGCGAACTGGGTGAGCGCGGATTGTTGGGCGTTCGGGTTCTCGGGCGGCGACCGGTGTCCGGGCGGTGCAGGCGTGGCATCGGTCGGGCGCGGGCCGATGTACACCGGGTACAGAGGCGACTGCCGGAAGCGGGCGGCCCAATCGGTGACGGTGTCGTGCTCGAGCAGCGTGAACAGATCGGGGAAGTCCTCGCAGTGAAAGTAGGTGAGCGCTTGCCCAGGGGGCCCGAAGTATGCGAGCCGGCCCCCGGGGGCGAGGACGAGAAGCCGATCGCACAGGTCGAGTTGGGACACATTGTGCGTCACGACCACCACCGATCGGCCCTCGTCGGCCAAGCCGCGCAGCGTCTGCATCACCGACTTGTCGTATCCAGGATCGAGCCCGGAGGTCGGTTCGTCGAGGAACAACAGCGAGGGTTTGGTCAGTAACTCCAACGCGACGCTGGTGCGCTTGCGTTGTCCCCCCGAGAGGCTGGTGATGCGCTGGTCCGCCTGGCCGGTCAGCCCGAGTTCGGCGAGCACCTCGTCGATACGCTGCTGCCGGGCCTCGGCGGACACGTCCTGCGGAAACCGCAGCCGCGCAGCGTAGTTCAGTGCACGGCGCACCGTGAGCTGGGTGTGCAGAATGTCATCCTGCGGGACGAAACCGATACGGTGTCGCAGTTCCGCGTAGTTCGCGTACAGATCGCGCCCACCGTATTGCACGGCCCCACTCGTGGCCGGCCGGAACCCGGTCAGGGCATTGAGCAGGGTGGATTTTCCGGCACCGGTCGGTCCCACCACCGCGAGAAGGCTGCGTTGATCCAGGGTGAACCCCACACCCGTGAGCAGGACACGTCCGTTTGCGGTGACCGACTCCAGGTCGGTGGCCTCGAAGGACACGTCACCGGTGTCGACGTATTCCTCGAGTCTGTTGCCGTTCAGCCGCAGCAGTTGATGACCGACGCCGATCACGTCCGGCTCACCGATACGCGCCTGGGACACCCGGATTCCATTGACGTAGGTTCCGTTGGCGCTGCCGAGGTCGACGATGTCCCRGCTCCCGCCCGAATATCGCAGTTCCGCGTGATGGCGGGAGACCAGCAGGTCGTCGAGGATCACGTCGTTGTCGTCGGTGCGGCCGATCCTGATCCGAGGCTGCTCGATCGCATGAACAGCGGTGGGGGGCCGCGGCGATCGATCGCCCTCCGATGGTGTCGGCGCAGGTTCCGGGGGTGGTGCCGACGGTACGGGACGAAGGTGCAGGACCACACCGTGGGACGGGTTCCCGAGTACGACCGTCGTGGGTCCGTGCACCGGCACCTGATCGACCCGCTGTCCGTCCAGGAAGATGCCGTTTCGGCTTTGATTGCTCAAGGTCCAGCCGTGCGGTGTCGTGGTCAGGACCGCATGCGAGCGTGAGATGCGCGGATTGGCCAACTGTGCATCGGCGGTCTCGGACCGGCCGATGGTGAAGGTGTGGCCCGGCGCTGCCCGCCACCGGTGCCCGTCGGCCGCAACTTCCAGTGCTGGGGGCCCGTTGGGTGGGGAGTCGTCGGGGTTCATAGCGGCAGTGCCGGGAGCATATGTGTGTCGGTGCGATGATCTCGTACGCGAGCGTCGAAGTCCGGCGCCCAGCGACCGGTGCTTGCGTACCGCCCGCGAGTCGTAACGCAGGATCTCGGCATCCGGGCGCCAACCACTATCATCTCGAGGCCAACCGCCGTGATGACGTTCGCATGCCGAGTTACTTTCCTGCGTATCACCATGCCAACCGAGTCGTTGACGTTTCTCCCAGATCCTTCCTGCGATGTCGAACGCGGGTATCGCGCCGAGGGTCCGAGGTGGGCGTGGGCCGATTGGGAACCCTCGACACGAACAGTCATCGTGAAGCAGTCATCTCACTCGGCTGCCTAACAACAAGATTGCCGTAACATATGGCAATCTCATGATACGGAATGGTGCGCGATCGTGGTAGTCGCGTGCCGGTCATGCMGGCAGACATGGAGAACGCCGGCGTCGATGACGATGTCGGCGTTCTCTGGAAGCCTCACTGAAAGGGTGCCGCCGGCGGACACCGCACAGTCGGGATCGGAATGTCCGAATGAGTGCGCACAGCCGGCGTACCGAACTCCGGTGGGATCAGCGCGGCGTCGCCGCCATGCCGGAATCGCGAGCTGTTGCCTGCTTGGGGTGGCGGTGCCGGACCGGCAGGCACCGAGCGCAGCATCTACAGGGTGGTGATCATCTCGTAGTCACTGGTGCTCCAGGAGGCGAGGAACACGTCGAGGCTGATCGTCTCGGCGCGACCGGTGTCGATGCCGCTGTCGTTGAGGTAGACCAACCCCGCGGCGAGGTCGATGCCGGTGACGACGACGGCGTGATCGGCGGTGGTGCGGTCACCGCGTTCGCCCCAAATGATTTCCGCGTTCACCCCGACGATGACCTTCCGGCCAATCACGAGATCTGCGACGAGTTCATCGACGCCGGCCGTCGCGTTTTCGGCGTGGCTGAGGACGGCGGCGATGTCATAGTTCGCCAGCAACACGGGAATGTCCTCGGAAGCCGTCCCGCCGGTGCTGGCATCGGCGTCCGCGGGTCCGCTTGCCGCGTCGCCCGTGTAGATCGGGCCCGGTGTGACGGTGCTGGGGGTGTTGCGTGCGACCTCGACGATCTCGGCCTCGGAGGGACTGCGGCCGGTGACTTCTCCGACGACGTCGGCGACCGCCATCTCCGCGCAGTCGTCACCGTGCTGACGTTGCCAGTATGTGGCGGCTCCTACCGGATCGCCGACCACCACCGAGGCTGACATGGTCGAGACCGCGGCGGGGCTCACCGCGTTCGCGGTGCCGACGAGGCCGAGAGCTGCCACCCCGATAACAGCGGCGGTGATGCAGGTACTGGCGGCGGTGGCGATCTTGCGGGTGAACACGACGGTGGACCTTCTCTCATTGTCTTGCTGGGGACGTGAGGAAGTGTGTGGTCCGCCGCTTATCCGATCCTGGTCAAATCCCTATCCCCGCATCCGTCGAGCACATCCCCCGGCGAGCGACGCCGACGCCCCGTGCTGCCGGGCCTGGTAGATCCCATGTCCGGGACGGCATAATTGATGCCGACGCAACAACCTCGCGCGGGCGCCCGGAGCGAAAAGGCTCGGTGATTGGTGTGGCAGAGAATGTCGAGGCAATAAGTCCCCGGCTCGGTCTCCACGTCCTGGGCTCAGTGGAGTTGACCATCGATGGAGCGCCGCAGTCCCTGGGTGGCACCAAACCGCGCGCTGTGCTCGCGATGCTGCTCATCCGGCGCGGTCGTGTGGTCGCGGCCGACGCCCTCGCCGCGGCGGCGTGGAATGACGATCCGCCCCCGGACTACCGGGCCAGTTTGCACGTGATCGTGTCCAAACTGCGAAAGGCCCTCGGTGGCGCCGACGTGGACCCCAAGACCGTATTGGCGACCGTAGCACCGGGATACCGACTGTCGGTGGCGGACGACGACTTCGACCTGGCCCGGTTTCGGGCATTGTCGTCGACCGGTGGCCGGCTCGCCGAGGCCGGACAATTCGAGGAGGCGAGCGCCGCACTGTCTCACGCCCTGGACGAGTGGAAAGGGCCGGTCCTCGACGATCTACGCGGGCACAGCTTTGCCGATGCGTTCGCCGCCACTCTCGAAGAGGAACTGCTGGCGACCGCATCGGCGCGAACCCAGTCCGAAATTGCATGTGGCCGAGCCGAATCAGTAATCTCTACTCTGATCGATCTGACGAATGAGCATCCCCTTCGAGAGCCACTGTGGGCCCAGCTGATCACCGCCCTCTACCTGGCCGGCCGGCAATCCGACGCCTTGGACGCATGCCGGCGGCTACGCACAACCCTCGCCGACGAACTGGGCATCGACCCATCCGGACCACTACAAGACCTCGAAAAACGAATCCTGAATCAGGAACCGTTGACCGTGACGACCGGCGCCATGACGTTGACCTTGATCGAGCAGCAACAGCGAGTGGCCACCGGACAGCTCCGCGACCGCGCCGGCACGGCGATCCCGGTTCCCCCCGGTGGTCTGCGGATCGGGCGAAAGAACACCAACGATCTCGTGCTCAGCCACCGCAACGTCAGCCGGTACCACGCGATCGTCGTGGCTACCGGGCCGCAATACGAAATCCGGGACCTGCAGTCGTCAAACGGCACGCTGATCAACGGCGAGCGCATCATCGACTCCGCCATTCTCGGCCATGGCGACGTCATCCGCATCGGCAGCACCGAATGGTCGTTCGAGGTGATTGGGCCGTAGGGCCAACTGCGCCAACGACTGTGGCGATGACTCTGTCGCCGCTACGTGGCGTCGACTACGCAGCTGGTAGGGGACCACCAGCTCTGGTGCTCCGGTGGTGGTTGCCGAGGCGACCGACGCTCGTCCGGTTGTGCCGGCTGACTTCGACGCAACCGGTTAGATTGTCGTAGCGCTTCTCGTACGGAAAAAGTCCTTACTCGATGTTTGCAAGATCAGTGTCACGACGACCACGGCAAGCCCTGAGCACACGACTCCGAGAACTCGTCCGTAATCACTCGTGCTCACCCCGACATTGACGAGAGAGAGCCCCACTGTGACTGATGAAGTCCACAGGAGGGATTTGTTGGCGCGACCCCTCGAGACGCCGACTCCACCCCATATGAACAACCCGGCAAACACAAGGCCGACGGGGGAAAGACATAGGGCTGCTGTGACTGCACCGGTCCTGGGATAGTAGTGACTGCTCGTATAGAGCGACACCAAGCTGGCGATAGTGGTCAGCGCGGTCATGACAAGGGCGAGGACCGCTGCCGCGGTGACCGTCCCGGGGCGCTGGGCGATGCCGTAGCCGGCAGACGGAGCAGTGCCATACGCCGAGCCCGGAGCGTTGTAGGACGGGGTGAAATTCGCTGGCGTTCCGTAGGGTTGCCGCGGAGACCAGTGAGCCGGTGACGTGCCGTCGACCGAAGTGCCGTACCGCGGCGGCGGTTGAGTTCCGTAGGCCGGGGGTGGCTGCGGTGTCGAGGCACGCAGCGGTTCGATGGGCAGGCAGACCGTTTTCACGAGCGTGTCGGCGATCGTCTGCCGCTTGGCGGTGAACAACGGCAGCAGATAACCGATGTAGAAGATCGCGTCCAGGATGTGGGCGACCTGACGCACGAGCGACATCCTGAAGCCGATCGGCCGGCCCGTTCGTTCACTGACCACCTTGAACTTCAGCACCGACTTACCGATGCTCGAACCGGTCCGGCCTTGGCGATAGCCCCAGTTCCAGAACCAATACGCGAGCACCACCAGAGTGATGATCGACGAAACGATGCCTTCGAAGACCGACGAGCTGCACGACGTGGCATCGGTGCTCTCGCCGGTAGGGCAGGACGTGCCATCCGCCATGCCGATGATCACTCCGCCGCCGACACCGAAGCCAACGGCGAGGATCATGTACAGAAGTTGGTCGATCACGAAGGCGCCGACACGCCTGATCCATGAGGTATAGGCCTCCGCCGGCAGGACGCCCACGTGATGAGCTGGGAGCGGATACCCCGCGCCGCCGGACGAAGGTGGTTGAGAAGCCCTCGGCGGCCGGGGTGGTGAATAGCCGCCGGGCGGAACTGGTGGTTGTTCGGTCATGGGCCGAGCCTTCCGGAGATGACGCTAGTTCGATGGTAAGACGGTGACTGAGCTGTCCGGCGGTGTGCCATTACTGATGGTGGGAAACCTGCGTGCCTTGATCGGCACCTGCTCGTAGAGTGCGCCAACATAATTGCCCTCACGTCGACAAGCGAGATCCCTGATTTCCCGGGTTCTGAAGCGGTAAAACAGATTCCGAAGTAGGGGAGCCTGCTTGCCAACGTTTGCCCTCACCCACCACGTTTCCGACTGCGGGCGAGATCGGCGTGCGAGGCATCGAAGCAATTCCATTCACTCCATTTCCACCACTCATGTGGAGCATCGATCCGCAGCGGTCGATGCGATGGCCGAATCAGGCCCCGCAACGTGTGCGCATTCAGGATGCCGCTCAGGGCTTAAGCAGCTCTGAACCCCTTCTTATCGGCCCGTATGGTGCGGATCTGCTGGGGGTGGGCCAGCCGACGGTGCGACGGTTGATCGACGTGGGACTTGTCGGCGGAGAAAGTCGGCACTCGGCATCGGCTGTTGTTGCGCGATGTGCTCGAGTATCAGCAGCAGCGCCGTGCCCGCCAGTGCAAGGCACTTGCCCAGACTTTGTCCGGATATGTGATGGCGTCGGGAGGTGGGTATGGATCCTGTGGATCCACTGAACGCACCCGCGGATCTCCTGAGTTGCACCGGGTTGGCCGATTTTCGGGGTGGTTCCGGCGTTTGCACTGGTGACAACGGTGCCATCCGGGAAACTGGCACACTGATATGTACGCCGGTTTGTCAAGTGCGCAGGGCGAGGCGGCGTCCAGGACCGTCGTCGTGGGCGCCGCCCACTGTGGCCCGGTCGATCTGGGGTGGGTGGCGAGCGTGTCGGTTTCGACGCGTGGTCAACTCTGATGTGCGCGGATTGGCTACCGCAGGACGGTTATTCGGCTGGAGTGGGTCGCTCGTCTAAACCGAGCGTGATCCCAACGTGGAGTTGGGGATTGCTCATAGTGTGCTCACGGATCACTCCCAGGCGCTGCCGTCGCCACACCTTGTGATTCGTCCCGGACGTTGGTGGGGGTTCCCCCGTTCGCCGGTCCTTGCCTGCAGGTCGTCGACGACCAAGGAGGCAAGGTGGAGTCCCCGCAGCCGCAGCGAGGAGAACCGACCTTGCCCCCGACCGGAGCAGGCTCGGGATCCCGGCCTTCTGCAGGAGCTCGGCGTCGGTCCACCGCACCTCACGGCGCAGCTGCGGGTCATCGGGRTGATCGCGACGGCGCCGGTGTGGCGGGGCGGTGTCAGAGCCTGGCGAGTACCGGCCCAGTCGCGCTTGGCAGGTATTGCCATGGTCTCGTAGACGCTGGTCGTCACGTCGGGTCTCTCCGTTACCGCTTCGATGACCTACGTCTGCGTGCTGGATGGCCTCGGAAATGTTGGTGCTGTAGGTCTACCGTTTCCGGGTCTTTGCGATGTTCTCGTCGGTGGCGGCGACGTCGGCGCGGTTGACGTCGGCGTACATTCCGTGCGCGGAGAGGTCTTTTCCCTTGAATGCGCTGTGCCGGGCAATCTGCCCGCCGAGGATGCCTGCGCCTACTACGGTGACCCGATTCGGGTCGGAGATCACTTCTCCATTGGTGTTCGGTGGTGCACATTCTTGATGTGCGGTGGGTGCGGTCTCACCTCGTCGGTGACGGTGTGCTGTGGAGGGGGTCGAGGACTCGGTGGAGGAAGGTGAGCTGGTCGGCCAGTGCCTGCTGTTGCCAGGGTCCCTGGTAGATGTCGAAGTGATCGACGGGGTACTCGCGCAGTTGCGCGAGCGGGCCGGCCTTGGCGGCGGTCCGGCGGGCGGCGTCGGGCGGCGCGATGCGGTCGTGTGTGCCGATCTGCACCAGGATCGGGCAGGAGAGATGACGAGCGGAAGTGGTGGGCCGGTTCACCCCGACCTCCAGTGCGGTGCGTGCGCACACTTCGTTGCGCCAGGTCGCGCCGGCCATCGAGGTGTAGGCCTCCACGGCGCCGGGCGTGCTGAGGATCGCCGCCGACCCGGGCTGCCCGACCACCGGAACGTGGTGCGGCGCGCGTTTGGTCAGCGCACGGGCGAGGTCCCGCAGCCCGTGTCCGGTGGCGCGAACCAGCTGGCCGGGGCCGGCGTAGCGGGCGATCTGGACCAGGGCGGCGAGCCCGTCGGTGGCCGGTGTCAGGGAAACGACCGCCGCGATGCGCCGATCCTCCGCGGCGACCGCGATGACGTGACCTCCGGAGTACGACGTCCCCCACAGTGCGATTCGGTCCGGGTCGACGCCTGGCAGGCGGCGGGCCGCCTCGATCGCGGCGCGGTAGTCCTGTCGCTGACGGCGGAACGACACATGTTGGCGGGGTGTGCCGTCCGAGTCACCGAAGCCGCGGTAGTCGAAGACGAACGCATCGATGCCTGCCTGAGCGAATGCCTCGGCGTAGCCCAGCAGGCCGGTGTCCCGGGTGCCGCCGAAGCCGTGTGCCATGACCACGCACGGCCGGCCGGGTTCTCGGTCTGGCGCGTCGGTGGTGGCCGGAACGTGCCAGGCCGCACAGGTGACGCCGTGGCTGGTGAAGGTGATCTCGTTGTTCATCGTGCTCGCTCCGGTCACGAGGCCAGCAGAGCCGGCGGGTGGGCGGTGAATCGCAGGTCGGGGTCCTCGATCGGCCCCTCACGCAGCCGCTCGACGTCCTTGTCGTAGGCCGTCGCGGCTGTCCACGGGCCGCTGGTGCCGGCACGGGGGAACGCGGCGACCGCACGCTGGACGTATCCGGAGGTGAGGTCGAGCAACGGGACCCGTTCCATGTCCGGATCGGTGAGGACCGGTTCGACGATGGTGTAGCCGCGCTCGTCCATGTGATCGAGCAGTCGGCAGAAGTGCTCGCTGATGAGGTCGACCTTGAGCGTCCAGGAGATGTTCGTGTAGCCGAGTGCGAACACGAAGTTCGGTAGGCCGCTGAGCATCATCGACTTGTAGACGGTGGTGTCGGGCGGATTCACCGGCTCTCCGTCGACTCTGATCCGGATCGCACCGAACGCGAGCATGTTCAAACCGGTGGCGGTGACGACGATGTCGGCCTCGAGTTCCTGGCCGGACTCGAGCCGGATTCCGGTTTCGGTGAATCGTTCGATCCGATCCGTCACTACCGAGGCCTGGCCTGTCGAGATCGCCTTGAACAGGTCGCCGTTGGGCACCATGCAGAGGCGCTGATCCCAGGGGTTGTAGCGGGGGGTGAAGTGAGTGTCGACGTCGAAGTTCTTGGGCAGCTGGCGGCGGACCCCGGCGATCAACAGCTTCCGCATGAGCTTCGGGGAGCGCCGGCAGGCCGTGAAGATCCCGCGGTGCATCATGATGTTCTTGCGCCGGATGATCGGGTACGCCCGCTTCGGGCCGATCAGCTTGTTGAGCGTGTTCGCGATCGCGTCCTCGGCCGGCAGCGAGAGCACGTAGCTCGGCGACCGCTGCAACATCGTGATGTGCCCTGCGGTGCCGGCCATCGCGGGGATCAGCGTGGCCGCGGTCGCGCCGCTGCCGATGACCACCACCTTCTTGCCGGAGTAGTCGAGGTCTTCGGGCCAGTGCTGGGGATGAACCACCTGGCCGGTGAAGTCCTCGATGCCGTCGAATTCGGGCGTGAAGCCGGCCTCGTGGTCGTAGTAGCCGGTACCGGAGAACAGGAACCGCGCGGTGATCTGCACGGTCTCGTCGCTGCCGGAACGGTGCGCGGTCACAGTCCAGCGCCCCGCCGACGAGGAGAACTCCGCCGCCGACACCCGGTATCCGAAGCGGATGTGCTCGTCGATGTGGTTCTCGGTGACGGTCTCCTGCAGGTAGTCCAGGATGATGTGCGCGTCGGCGATCGCCTTCTTGTGCGTCCACGGCTTGAACCCGAAGCCGAAGGTCGGCATGTCCGAATCCGAGCGGATCCCCGGGTAGCGGAACTGGGTCCACGTCCCGCCGATCGCGTCCTTACCGTCGAGGATCGCGAACGTCGTGTCCGGCCGGCGGGTCTTGAGGTGGTAGGCCGCGCCGATTCCGGAGATGCCGGCGCCGATGATCAACACATCGAATTCCATGGTCTCCACGTCGGGGATGGTCGTGATCGTCACTGGTGTCTCCTGGACGCTGTCGAGTGGGGGTGTGATGTGATTCACAGTAAATCCGCACCGACACCCGGCGACATGTCCGTACGCCTATACCTTGCCCCCGACTATGTGCGGTAGCACACTCTGTTCATGACCAGCGCAACGACCCCCGCGGTGATCGTCAGGCTCATGGGTGACGTCGCCGACTCGATGCTCGCCGAACTCGATCGGTTCGTCGAAGACATGGACGCCGAGGTGGTCAAGCTGGCCCCAGCGCTGGGCGCCGATGCCGCGATCGCGGCGGAGATGTCGGCAAGCAACCGCGCGAACGTCGCGCGCCTACTGACGACACTCTCACGCCGCGACGGCCGCGCGGCACCGATCGACGTCCCACCGGAGGCGCTGGATGTGGTCCGCACCATCGTGCGCCGCGGCATCGACCTCGACGTGATCTTCCACGCCTACCGGCGAGGGCAGAACCTGGTGTGGCAGAGCTTCATCGCCCATGCCGCTCGGGTCGTCGCGCCGGGCCCGCAGCTCGTCGAGTTGTTGGAGGCGTTTTCGCAGCACCTGTTCGAGAACGTCGACCACGTGATCGGCCGCGTCATTGCCGACGCGCAGCGTGAGCGCGAGGAGGTGCTCGGTGGTGCGCTCGCACGCCGCACCGAGACCGTTCGTCTGATCCTCGACGGTGCCCCGATCGACAGCCGCCGAGCCAGCGAACGCCTGGGGTACGAACTGGCCCGCCGCCATACCGCACTCGTGTTGTGGACCCAACCGCCCGGCGAGGTGCAGGGCGCGCTGGAGTCCGCCGCCACCAGCCTCGCCCGCGCCGCCGGTGCGCGCCCTCCGCTGACCCTCCCCGCCGGAACCTCGACGCTGTGGGCCTGGCTCGGTACCGACTCCGACCCCGCGCTCGACGCATTGCGCGACGCGCTCACCCGAGCGCAACCCAACGTCCGCGTCGCGGTCGGCCCCACCCAGCCCGGCATCACCGGGTTCCGCCGCTCACACGATGCGGCGCTGACCATCCAGCGGCTGCTCAGCGGGCACCCGAGCGGCGCGCGCCTGGCGCTCTACCGCGACCTCGAAGTCACGGCGCTGGCAGCGCAAAACCAAGACCGCGCAGCCGATTTCGTCGCCACGACGCTGGGTCCGCTCGCCGTGGACACGCCCAGCGCGGCGCGGCTCCGCGAGACCCTGCGGGTGTTCCTCGACGAAGCCGAGAACGCACCCCGCGCCGCCGTCCGCCTGCACACCCACCGCAATACCGTCCTGCAACGCGTCGCGCGTGCAACCGAACTCCTCGGTCACCATCCCGGCGAACGCCGGCTGGCGCTCGAACTCGCGCTCGAACTCGCCCACCACATCGGGCCCCGGGTCCTGACCCGGACCTGACGAACATTCAGGTACCCCGTGATCGCCGCAACCGACCCGCGACCTTCCCCACCGAGTACTCGAGCGCGCCGCGGATCCCCTGGGTCGGCGTGCGGCACGCTCACAGACGTCCAGCGTGGCACCCCCCCGAGGCGACCCGTCACTGCCCTCCGCGCACCGGGGCGGAGGGGAGTCCGCTCCGAAATGCGGCGACCCGCATCCCTGTGAGGTGGGCGCCTCGGTTGTGATGGTGCTGTGACCCGATGTGATGACATGTCCCCGGTTTGTGATGTGGGTGTCGGGGGAGTGCCGGCGCCGGGGCGCGCGGGGTGTCGACGGCCGCGCGGATGTCCGTTTCGACCGGTGTTGAGTCTTTTCTGAAATATGTTGATATACAACATATTTAGATAATCAATTGCAGGGCAAGATTCTGCGAGAATTATGCACAGGATCTAGCTGGCCCTCGACGACCACCAACTGCGCGCCGTCCTCGCCCACGAACGCGCACACCTGAACGGCGGGCACCGTCTGCTGCTCGGCCCGGTGCGGGCCCGCGCCGCAGCGATGCATCCGATTCTGCGGGACGGCGGGCTGGTAGATGACGCGGACGTCGCAGAAACGCCCGGCAAGCTCGTCCGCCCCGCCGCCATCTACACCGGACCCGCACCTCGCACCCCCCGAGTCCGTCGAGGGCTGGGACAGATCGCCCACACCAGCTGACCGGCGAAACTGTTTTGCTAGTGCGAAGTCCGCCAGTCGAACCGGAGCATGGCTGTCGCGGCCGGACTCGACGTTCTTGGACAGTTCCCAATTTCACCGCGTGGAAAGGCTTGGACGCGGACTGCAACTCCGTGTCTGCTCAGTCGCGGTAGATCGCTGGGGGTGGGCCCGAGACCGGTCCGAGCGGGGTGGCCAGCCACCGGTCGTAGATGCGCATCCAGGTGCCGTCGGCGCGGATGCGGTCGAGTGTGCCATTGACGAACCGCACCAGGTCGCTCCGGTCCTTGTTGACCCCTATTCCGGCGTGTTCGGTCTCGAGCGGTGGTCCGACGATCTGCAGTTCCGGGTCCTGGGCGGTGAATCCGGCCAGAAGTGAGTCGGAGGTGCTGGCGGCGTCGGCCTGTGCCTTCTGCAGGGTGACCAGGCAGTCGTCCCAGTCGGGGACTGCGACGATCGTGGCCTGCGGCGCGACCCGTTGGACGGTGGCCAATGAGGTGGTGGCGATGAAGCTGCAGACCCGTTTCCCGGCGAGGTCCGCCGGTCCGGTGATGTCGGAGCCCTTGGGGACCAGCAGGCGCTGGTAGGTGCGCAGGTACTCGGTGGAGAAGCCGACCCGTTGTGCGCGATCGCAGGTGATGGAGGTGGAGTGGACGACGACGTCCACGTCGTTGTTCTCGAGTGCGGTGAACCGGCCTGCGGAGGTGAGCAGCCGGAATTCGAGCTTCTCCGGATCGCCGAAGATGTCGCGGGTGATCTCGCGGGCGATGTCGACGTCGAAGCCCTGCAAGGTGCCGGTGTCCGGGTCCCGGAAGCTGAGCAGATTGGTGTTCTGATCGATACCGACGATCAACCGACCGCGAGCGGCAATCTCGGCGAGCGAGCCGCCGGGTGGCATCTGTCCGGGTGCCGGCGGTGGGCCGGGACGCAGGCTGGCGAGGGCACCGCACGATTCGGGTGATGGTGGTTCCGGAGGCGCGGTGCCCAGGGGCGCGATGATCTGTGCGCCACCCGACATCGGTCGGGTGTACAGACCAGTGGCGGTCGGGGTGAGCGGATCCGGTGCGGCGCACGCGGTGAGGACGGCGCCGGCGGTGGCGATGATCGCGACACCGACGAGGATCCCGAGCCGCGTTCGCGGTCCCGCGCTCTGTGTCGGTAGCGTCATCCGGGTCATCAGTGGTACTCGTTCAGTCTCGGCCAGATACCCCCGCCGACGGCGAATCCGCCGAGAACTCCGATTACGATGCTACCGATGGCCAGCTTCGACATCGACCGATACGTGTCCGTCACGGCGTCGACCTCGTCGTCGCGGAGCCGGTCGATTGCGCTGCGCAGGGACTGGTCGAGGGCGGCGAACCGTGCCGTCGATGCGGCAGGATCGGATCCGACGGCGATCGCCGCGGCGGCCGGGTAGTCACCGCGATCGAGGGCATTGTCGATCTCCTGATGCGCGGCACGCCACCCGTCGAGTGCGGTCACGGCGCCGTCGATCGGTTCCGCGGCGGCACGTCCGTGTGAGTCGGCCAGCTGCCGGGCGAGTTCCTCCGAGAGCGCCTCCGTACGCCGGGCATAGTCGATCTCGTACCGGGTGTCCGATCCGCGCTGCACTATGGCGAGGGTTTCGTCGGCGCGGGCCTGCTGCGCCAGAATGCGAGCGTGGACGACGGCATCGAGAGGTTGGGTCCCTTCAACTCTCGCGCGGTCGCTCGCCATCGACGACACCACACTTGCCGCGACCAACCAGATCAGCAGAACGGCCATCAGTGCGGTGGCGGCGGCGAGGCCGGGGTTGACCCGACGTTTGTTCTTCCGCCGCAGGTACAGCTGGGCGAGGATGAGGGCGACGAGCATGGCAACGGTCACGGTGAGGGCGGTCGTGGGCAGTTGCGCAATGTGGGTTTGGGTATCGGCGACCGCCTGGGATTGGTGGACGTAGAGGCGTTCGGCCATCGGGAGGATGGTGTCCTGCATGAGCGTGGAGGCATCGGACAGGTACGCCACCGCGACCGGGTTGCCGGCCCGGTCGTTGGCTTGCGCAGTCGCCACCAGGTTGGAGTACTCGGCGAGGTTGCGCACGATGTCCGACAGCAGTGCCAGCGATTCGGCGTCCTGTGACGAGACGCCGTTGGCTGCGGTGACCAACGCGCTCGATGCCTCGCCGATCGCCTGGGTGTACTGCTGCCGGACGGCGGTCGTTTCGGTGCCGCTGGAGAGGAAGGACGTGGTGGCGTCGGCGTCGGCGATCGACAACGCGCTGTAGACGTTCTGGGCGGCATTCATCAGCGGTTCGGTGTGGGTGCGGAGGGTCTCGACGCGCTGCTGCCGGGCTGCAACCGCGGCCGAGGTGATCACAGCAGCGGTGAGGACCGCCGCGACGAGCAGGATCCCCAGCACGGACAGCCGTCCCGGCGTGGAGACGAGAAAGTCCATCCACGGACGGCGGCGGGCCTCGGGCTCGACGACCAGACCCTCATCGAGGGTAGGGGCTTCGGTAGCAACACGGTCACCACGGTGGAACATCCGGCCTCCTGCCCCACAAACCTGCTGGTCGGTCCCAGTCGGGATTGCCCGGCGGCCGTCCAGAGCAGCGACAGAATCGGCTGTGCGTCGCCGCCGAGTACAGCATGCTTCCCAGGGGCTGACCGAGGGAAAGACACCGGGTGCACCAGAAGATCAACGAACATCTCGAGACAACTCGTCAAATCCTGCTGTTCGCGTGAAATTCGGTTGCCTGGATCCACTTCCTTCCGAAGGGTCATCGCTGTCGGCATCGCGACCGGGCGGCATCTGTGTGTAAGGCCGGTGCGGCGCGCGACGGGTGGTTGTCGCTACCGCGACGCGGAGACCAGCATGGGCTCGCGCAGGTCGAAGTAGTCGACCTCGCCCATCAGCCGGCCTTCCTCCTCGAACAGCGAACGCAGATCGTCGGGGACGGTGATCTTCTCGTGTGCGCGGGCCTCGGGCTCGGTGGTGAAGTACACCGCCTCGACGTATCCGCCGTCGCTGGCGGCGGCGAACGTACCGCCGAGGATTTCCGGCCGCACCCCGGGTAGCTTGTCGCCGGCCTGGGCCATCAGCTCAGACAGCCGGTGCGCGTCGGTGGTGTGGCCCTCCATGATCTGCACGAACCCGGCATCGTCGGAGCCGCCACCGAGCCACTCCATCGCGTCCGGGCAGTCCATGAAGGTGACCGGGCCGTCGAAACACCGCTCGGTCTCGGCCCACCAGGTGCCCTGCTCGGGACGTTCGCTGTTGCGGCGGGCCGCCTCCTCGGAGTCGAACCGAACCAGGGCGATGTACGTGCCGTCGCCGCGGGTGCCGGAG
>NZ_JBFUHV010000188.1:0-15506 GCF_056402215.1 Rhodococcus sp. P4_B6
ACCATCAACATTGGAATTGGTGGCGTCCGGCAATCCGAATTCGGTTGCCATTGTTCGATTATTCGAGGTCGGAGCCCGCCGGTGAGGGGTCGGTAGGAATTGCTCCTGACGAGCTATTGCCCTACTGCGCGTCGGTGCTCTAAATTCGACGTTAGCAGCTGGCAGAATCAATGGTCAACGATGATTCCGCGCTTCACGGAAAGTCAATTTTGAATAGAGGATATCCGGAAATGAATGAGCCGAATAAATCATTTTCGCATGACGTTCTGAATACGTTGTGTCCGATGCTGGTGCAATTTGCCGCGGTCGCTCAGGAAGGGCAGATCACCAAGGCCGCTGCAGCATTGGGTGTGCCGCAGCCGACGCTTACTCGACACCTGGCCCGGTTCGAGAATGTCCTCGAGACCCGATTGTGCGCCCGCGTGCCCAGCGGCATCACACTCACTGCGGAGGRCAAGAAGCTGGTGGAACCCGTGCGGCAGGCACTGGCGATATTGGTGGCCGCCATCGACGAGTTGCAGGTCGGCGCGGCTCGTCGACAAGTCACGCTGGCTTTTCTGCACACTCTGGGAGAGCAGGCCGTACCGTCGTTGTTGCGCCGGTTCAGCGAGCAATCGCCAGAAATCAAGTTCTCGCTGATGCAAGACAGTGCCGATCAACTGCTGCGCCTGTTGCTGGAAGGCCAGGTCGAGCTGTGTGTGACATCGCCGCTGCCGACACGGCCTGATATCGGGGTCGCCCGGCTCGGCGTGCAGCGACTGGTGCTGGCGGTCCCGGAGCAGCACTACCTCGCCAGTGAATCCGACACGCCGTTGGCGGCAGCGGCCAGCGACGACTTCGTGACCCTCAAGTCGGGCAATTATATGCGTCACATGGCCGATGAACTGTGCCACGCAGCCGGATTCGAACCGCGAATCGCGTTCGAGGCGGCCGGCGTCAGTACCGTGCGCGGATTGGTCGCAGCCGGACTCGGTGTTGCCATCGTGCCCGCCGCTCCGGCACCGGTTGCAGGCCTGGTCGAGGTACCGATCACCGACAGCGGCGCCTACCGGGAGATCGGCTTGGCCTGGCGCGCGGGTGTCGATCTGGCAGAGCCTGCGCAGCTGTTCCGCCAGTTCGCCATCGACGAGTTCAACACCGTCGCCGACGACGAGGACGACGGCACCAGCATATGGAACATCATCACCACCAAAGGAGATCAGGATGAACAAGGTTCTTGACACACCCGAAACCGCGGTGGCCGCGGTCACCGACGGGCAAACCATCGCTGTCGGCGGGTTCGGATTGTGCGGCATGCCTGCGGCGCTGCTCGAGGCGCTGCTCGACTCGGGGGCCACCGATCTGCACATCATCACCAACAACTGCGGTCCGGCCRATTCCGCTGTCACCGCGTTGCTGCGCGCCGGGCGTGTCGCCCGAGTGACCGCATCGTATATCGGGGACAACCCGGTATTCCTGGCGCAGTACCTGCAGGGATCGCTGCGCGTGGACCTTGTCCCCCAGGGCACCCTCGCCGAGAAGCTACGTGCCGGCGGGGCAGGGATCCCCGCCTTCTACACCCCGACAGGGGTCGGCACCGCGGTTGCCAACGGTGGGATTCCGGTGCGATACACCCGCGAGGGGCACGTGGCCGAGCATTCGGCTGCACGTCGGGTCGACACCGTCGATGGCCGCCCGTGCCTACTCGAGCACAGTCTCACCGCCGACATCGCGCTGATCCGCGCCGAGATCGCGGACACGTTGGGCAATCTCCGGTTTCATGCCTCGGCTCGCAACTTCAACCCGCTGTGCGCCATGGCAGCTCGCGTCGCCGTCGCCGAGGTCGTGCACGTGGTGGACGCGGGCCTGCTCGCCGCCGATGATATTCACTTGCCGGAGGTGTTCGTCTCCGGCGTCGTGGAACTGAAGGCCCGGATGCACAAGCCGATCGAACGTCTGCGCACGGTGTGTCGACCGGTTTCGCAGGCGGCCACGGAAAGCCGTGTGTCATGAGCTGGACGCGAGAGCAGATCGCCGCCCGAGCCGCCGCGGAACTGCGCGACGGACAGCATGTCAATCTGGGCATTGGCATCCCCACCCTGATCGCCAATCATCTGCGGGATCGACCGATCATGCTGCATTCGGAGAACGGGATCATAGGCTTGGGCGGCTACCCCGCCCCCGGGAAGGAGGATCCCGACCTCATCAACGCGGGCAAGGAGACAGTGACTACTGTCGCGGGCGCATCGTTCTTCGACTCCGCCGACTCATTCGGCATGATCCGCGGCGGCCACATCGACGTGGCCGTGCTGGGCGCGATGCAGGTCTCGGTCACGGGCGACCTGGCCAACTGGTCCGACGGCGGGTCGGTCGTCAAAGGCATTGGGGGCGCGATGGATTTGGCCAACGGAGCCAAGAAGGTAATCGCAGTGATGACCCACCGCACCCGCGACGGCACCCTGAAACTGGTCCGCCGCTGCAGTCTCCCCCTCACCGCAGAAGGCTGCATCAGCACGATCATCACCGACATCGGCGTGCTGGACGTCCGCGGCGACCACTTCAGCGTGCGCGAGTTGGCGCCGGGAGTGTCGATCGACCACGAAGAGCTGGCAAGCCTGCTGCACCCTGCCTGACGTTCCGATCGAGGTCGACAGTTGGCGGATCGTCTTCGTCTACGTACGGTGACCCGGTGACCGAATCCGCTCGCCGACTCGACGTCGTCTTCGCACCCGGGACCGTCGCGCACAGGGGAACCGCCGCGGAACTCCTCGGCCGGGCGCTCGATGCGCGCGGCCTCACCGGCGAGGCGACGTTCGCCGCGGATTCCGCGGATCTGCAGCGCGCCGTGCGGACGGCGGCGGGCCGGGGCGAGTTCGTTGTCGTGCCCGGCGCCGGGGCATCCTTCACCGCACCGGCCTGCGGCGCGATCCGCGTCGATTTCGGGGATTGCGAGCCGGACCGCTCCGACGGCATCCGGGCCCACATCCGCGGGCGCGGACTCGACGGACTCCGATTCGCGGTCGACAGCTGGTACCACCACCGCTTCCACCCCGGGACGATCGTCCACTACGGCGACGACCCCGATCAGCGCGCCGAACTGCGGGTCCCGGACGGCACCGGACCCTTCCCCGTCGCCGTGCTGATCCACGGCGGATATTGGCGTCCCCGTTGGGAGTTCGACCTGATGGACGGTCTGGCGGTGGACCTGACGGCCAGCGGGTACGTGACGTGGAACGTCGAGTACCGGCGGGCCGCCGAGGACCGGTGGGCCGCGATGACGTCCGACGTCGCCGCCGCATTGCAGGCCGCCGGGACCGTCCCGGAGGTTGATGTGGGACGCGTGGTGGTCCTCGGCCACTCGGCCGGCGGGCAACTCGCCCTGCGCGCCGCCGCCGATGCCGCGGCCGAGGAGGCGGTGGTGTGTCCGGCGCTGGCGGTCAGCCTCGCCGGGGTGCTGAATCTGCGACTCGCCGACGAACGCCGACTCGGCGAGGGTGCGGTGGCGAACGCCGTCGGCGGCCACTGGGCCGAAGACCGGGCGGCGTACGAGCGGTCGTCACCGCTCCATCGGCTGCCGCTCGGCGTCCCGCAACTCGTCGCGTGCGGCCTGGGCGACGAACCGGATCTGCTGGAGATGAGCAGGGAATACCACGCGACCGCAGCGGGGACTCCCGACGACGTCACCCTGATCGAGGGCCCCGGCGATCACTTCGCCGTCATCGATCCCGCGAGCGAGATCTGGCGAAGGATCACCGGGGCGATCGATGCCCGGATCAGACCTCGGACAGCGTAGACACCGCCGACCGCAGCCCTGCCCCGGCACGGCCGCGCAGCAGGTCCGCGCAGCGCTCGGCCATCGTCATGACCGTGATGTTCGGGTTGACGTGCGGCAGTTTCGGCATCGCCGACGCATCGACCACCCGAAGACCCCGCACCCCCTTGACCCGCAGTTCCGGATCGAGCACCGCCATCGGATCGTCGACACCGCCCATCCGGGCCGTGCCCGCCGGGTGATACACCGTGTTGTGGGTCTTGTGGATGTAGTCGAGGATCTCGTCGTCGGTCACCGCATCCGGTCCCGGCGCCAGTTCACGGGCGATCCACCCGCGCAGCGCCTTCTGCTCGGCGATCGTGCGGGCCAGCTTCACCCCGGACAGCATCACCCGGTCGTCGTGACCGTCGCTGTCGGTGAAGTACCGGGGATCGACCTTCGCGCGGTCGCGGAAGTCCCGCGAGCGCAGCCGCACCGTGCCCCGGGAACGGCCCTGAGTGACGTTCGGTGTCAGGCAGAAACCGTTGTCCGTGGTCGGGTAGCCCCAGCGGAGGGTGTTCATGTCGAACGGCACGCTGCCGTAGTGCATCATCAGGTCCGGATGGTTCAGCCCCTCCTCGGTGGTGGCGAACAGGCCGATCTCCCACCACTGCGTCGACTCGGTGACCATCGGCCGGGACGCCTCCCAGAACACGAGACCCTCCACGTGGTCGTCGAGGTTGGCCCCGACACCGGGCGAATCGACGCGGACGGGAATTCCGAACTCCGCGAGATGCTCTGCCGGACCGATACCCGAGAGCATCAGCAGTTTCGGGGTGTCGATCGCGCCCGCGGTGACGATCACCTCGCGGCGCGCCGACACCGTGTCGTACCCGGTGAGGTCGGGGCGCTGGTAACGCACGCCCGTCGCCGTCTGCTGTTCGTCGAACAGGATCTCGCTGACCCAGCAGCCGGTCCGGACCTCGAGGTTGGGGCGGGTGCCGAGGATCGGGTGCAGGTAGGCGTGCGACGACGACATCCGGGTGCCGTCCTCGGACGCGTTGATCTGGAACCAGCCGGCCCCGTTCAGCACCGTTCCGCCGCGGTTGAACGCGACGGTCGGCAGACCGACCGCGGCGGCAGCGTCGAGAACCGCGTGGCCGCACGGATCGTTCGGTGGGACGTCACGCAACCGCACCGGACCGCTGCGGCCGTGGCCGTCACCGGGGGCGTCGTTGTTCTCCAGCCGGCCGACGTACGGCAGGATGTCGCGTGCACCCCACCCCGACGCACCCATCGCCTCCCAGTCGTCGAGCACCTCGGCCGGTGGCCAGAACGCGATACACGAATTGTGCGACGAGCACCCGCCGAGGACCTTGGCCCGGGCGTGCCGCATGAAACTGTTGCCCCGCTCCTGCGGCTCGACCGGGTAGTCCCAGTCGTACCCGGAGTCGAGCAGGTGCATCCACTGCGACAGCTCGAGGATGGCCCGGTCCCCGACGTCCGACGGCCCTGCCTCCAGCAGGCACACCGTCACCGACGGGTCCTCGCTCAGGCGGGCCGCGAGGACGCACCCCGCACTGCCGCCACCCGCGATCACGTAGTCGAATTCCAGTGCAGTGCTCCGCAGTTCACTTTCGGTCATCGAGCAAGCTCCTTGTCGATCGGTTCGGATTGCGGTGCGGCCGGTGCGGCGGCCGCGGAGTGTGACGTCAAGGTACCGATGTGGTGCCGGCCGGTGGTGAGGTACCACAGCAGTCCGAGCCCGAGGATGACGCCGATGTAGACGAAGGCGCCCCACGTGTTGTACCAAGGCTCCCCGTAGACGGCTTCACGCGGCCAGGCGAGATTGACGGCCATGCCGATTCCCCACACCACGGCGACGATGTTGACGGGCAGACCCCATCTGCCCATCGTGAAGTAGCCGCCCTCCTTCAGGTCCCGCGGCGGCCACTGGCCGCGCAGCCTCCGCTTCAGCATCGGGCCGGTCACCATCAGGTAGGCGAGGTAGATCATGATGATCGCGATCGAGGTCAACACGGTGAAGATGTGCGGTTGACCGATGTTGACCACCAGGATCAGCGCGGCCACCACTCCGATCGTCACCGCGGGCACGACGGGTGTCCGCGTCTTCGGGTGAACGCGGGCGAGCCGCTCCCCGAACGGAAGTGCGTTGTCGCGGGCCATGGCGAAGGTCAGCCGGATGGCGGCGGTGTGCACGGCCAGCGAGCACACCGTCACGGCGATCACGATGCAGATCAGGAAGATGGTTCCCAGCGGGCCCCACATCACCTGCTCCACGATGTACTGCAGACTGCCGTCGGACGCGCCGATCTTCGGATCGTCCAGGTCGGGCGCCGCCATCACGGCGAAGACGAGGATCGCGCCGCCGATCACGAACGAGGCGAGGATCGCACGGAGGATCGCCTTGGGGGCGGTGCGGCGGGGTTCCACCGTCTCCTCGCCCAGCGAGCTCGCGGTATCGAAGCCGTACATCACGTATCCCGACGCGAGAGTGGCCACCAGGAACGCACCGAGATAGCCTCCACTTTCACCGGCGCCGTAGCCGTGGGTGGAGAAGAACACCTGCGGGCCGCGGGTCGCGTTGGCGGCGAGGATGATCGCGATCAGCACCGCGGCAATGAGTTCGATGAACACCCCGGCGCTGTTGATCATCGCCATCAGACGGACACCGAGCGCGTTGACGACGGTGGTGAAGCCGATCATCACGGTCCCGAGAATGACGGCGTTGGTGGCGAAGTCGTGTTCCCCCGTACCGTCGCCGACGATCTGGAAGCCGCTCCACAGCCGAGGCAGATTGAGCTGCAGCGCCAGCACAACGGCCGACAGGGTGACGATCGACGCGGTGAGCATCAGCCAGCCGGCCGACCACCCCACCACTCTGCTGCCGAGCGTTTTCGCCCAGTTGTACACGGAACCGGCGATCGGATACTTGGCGGCCAGCTCCATGAAGCACAGTGCCACCGAGAGCTGGCCGAGGAACACCAGCGGCCACGACCACAAATATGCGGGGCCTGCAGTGCCGAAACCGAAGTAGAACAATTGGAAAGTGCCGGTCAGGATGGAAATGTAGCTGACGCCCGCGGCAAAGCTCGCGAACTTGCCGATACTGCGATCCAGGGACTCCTTGTATCCGAAATCTTCGAGTCCACTGTCCTGATCGCCGGTCGTGTTGTCGGGTCTGGTCATTCGATCACTTCCTGAGAAGTCGATGGGGTCTGCTCGCGGGCCCTGCCGAGTGCACGTCAGGTCGCGGTAAACCACCCCGCGAGAGGCGAGGTCGTGTTGTTCCAGATGTGTTTGACTTCCTGGTATTCGGAGAGCCCGGCGGGCCCGAGTTCGCGTCCGTTGCCGGACTTCTTGAATCCGCCCCACTCCGCCGCCGCCGTGTAGTAGCCGAAGTCGTTGAGCCACACCGTTCCGTGGCGCAGACGGCGCACCACCCGCTCGCCGCGGGCGGCGTCCGACGTCCGGACCCCGGCGGCGAGGCCGTACTCGGTGTCGTTGCCGAGTCGGACCGCGTCCTCCTCGGTGGTGAATCGCTCGACGGTGAGGATGGGCCCGAACGTTTCCTCCTGCACGATCCGCATCGTGCGGTCGCAGTGGTCGAAGATGGTGGGCAGGTAGTAGCTGCCGCCGTCCAGCGCGGGATCGGCGGGCCGGGAGCCGCCCGTCCGGAGCGTCGCTCCCTCGGAGATACCCAGTGCGACATAGGATTCGATCTTGTCGCGCTGCGCCGCCGACACGAGCGGTCCGGTCTCGCTGGCCGGGTCGAGTCCCGGGCCGACGCAGATGGCCTCGGCGCGCGAGACGAGCGCGGCGACGAACTCGTCGGCGATCGACTCCTCGACGATCAGGCGCGTCCCGGCCGAGCACACCTGACCCGAATGCAGGAAGACTCCGGTGAGCACCTGGTCTACCGACGACTCCCAGTCGGCGTCCGCGAAGACGAGGTGCGGATTCTTCCCGCCGAGTTCCACGGCGACCTTCGTGACGTGCTTCGCGGCCGTCTCCAGGATGGTGGTACCGGTGGCGAGTCCGCCCGTGAACGAGATGAAGTCCACGTCGCCGGTGTCGGTGAGGGCGGGGCCGAGGTCGGCGCCGCTGCCCTGCACGAGGTTGACCACCCCGGCGGGCACACCGGCCTCCTCGATCAGCCGAGTGAACGCGATCGTGCTCAGCGGCGTGACTTCGCTGGGTTTGAGCACCATCGTGCAGCCGGCCGCCAACGCCGGCGCCACCTTCCAGGAGATCTGCAGCAGCGGGTAGTTCCACGGTGCGATGAGGACGCACACCCCGATCGGTTCGCGGACGACGCGGGAGACGACGGCGGGGTCACCCACGTCGACGACGCGGTCGCTCGAGACGAGGGCCAGCCTGGCGTAGTACCGGAACACGGAGACGACGTCGTCGATGTCGATTCGGCTCTCCACCAACGTCTTACCGGTGTCGACCGTCTCGATGCGCGCCAGTTCCTCCTTGTCGCGCTCGAGGAGATCGGCGATACGCGACAGCAGCGACGATCGCGTGGCGACCGGCGTCTCCGGCCAGTCCCCGGCATCGAAGGCCGCCCGGGCCGCCTGTACTGCTCGCCCGGCGTCTTCGGGCGACGCCTCGTCGACGGTGGCGATCACGTTGCCGGTTGCCGGGTCGATGCAGTCGCGGGTGCGCCCCGATGTCGCAGCCACCCACTCCCCCGCGATGAAATTCACCGTGCCGAACAATTTCTGGACGTCGAGATCAGCAGATAGTGCCGACATCTTCATAGTGTGTCCGAAACCCTTTCGTGTTCAGATTCTTTCGTTGGGCCGACGATGAGCGGATCACGGGAGACGTCCCGGTACAGCGAGACGCACAGTCCGATCATCACCAGCAGGAACGGCGCGGCCGCGATGATCGTCATCGTCTGCAGCCCCTGAAGGGCGTCCGAGCCGCCGGTCCAGAGGATGAGCGCCGCGGTGCCGCCGGTGAGCGTGCCCCAGAACACGACGATCCGTTTGCTCGGGTGCCGGGTCCCCCGCTCCGACAGGGTGCCCATCACGAGCGATGCCGCGTCGGCTCCGGAGACGAAGAACAATGCCACCAGCACCATGACCAGCACGGTGGAGACACCGGCGAGCGGCAGGTGGTCGAGCATTCCGAACAACTGTCCCTCGGTCGACGACTGGGACGCCACATCGGTGCCGTCACGTTGCACCCCGATGGCGGAACCTCCGAACACCGCGAACCACACGAGGCTGACCGAGGTGGGAATGACGATCACACCGACGACGAACTGCCGGATGGTGCGGCCACGGCTGATCCGGGCCAGGAACATGCCGACGAACGGGGTCCACGACACCCACCACGCCCAGTAGAAGATCGTCCACGACGACAGCCACGACGCGGTGTCGTCGCCGGCACTCGCGGCGGTGCGACCCGACATCGTCGCGAGTTGCGCGCTGTAGTCGGCGATGGTGGTGGGCAGCAGATTGAGGATCAGCACCGTGGGGCCGAGGACGAACACGAAGACGGCCAGCACGATGGCCAGCACCATGTTGATGTTGGACAACCAGTGGATTCCGCGGGCAACACCGGACACCGCCGAGGCAACGAACGCGAACGTCAGCAACCCGACGAGGGCCACCAGGGCGAATGTGCCGACCTCGCCCATCCAGCCGATGATCTCGAGCCCGGACCCGATCTGGAGGGCACCGAGGCCGAGCGACGCGGCGGTGCCGAACATCGTCGCGATGATCGCGAGCACGTCGATCACCTTGCCCGCCGCCCCCTCGGCGCGACGGCCGAGGAGCGGGACGAACGCAGAGCTGATGAGTTGCTTGCGGCCCCGCCGATAGGAGCCGTAGGCGATCGACAATCCGACGACCGCGTAGATCGCCCACGGGTGCAGTCCCCAGTGATACATCGTCGTGGCCATCGCCGACCCGGCGCTGCCGTCGGTCCCGGGAGGCGGGCTCACCATGTGCGCGAGGGGTTCCGCGACGCCGTAGAACATCAGCCCGATCCCCATGCCGGCGCTGAACATCATCGCGATCCAGCTGACCGTCCGGAACTCCGGCTTCTCGCCGTCCTTGCCGAGCGGAATCCGGCCGTACCGGGAAAACGCCAGGAACAGCGAGAAGAGGACGAACCCGGTGGCCGCGGTGATGAACAACCACCCCATGTCGGCGACGAGCCACCCGAGGGCCGCGTTCGAGACGAGCGCGAGGTTCTCCGGCGCCAGCAGGCCCCACAGGATGATGCCCACCCCGACTCCCGCCGCGGCGCCGAACACCACCTTGTCGACACCGCCCCGCGGCGCGGCGTGGGCGGGTGTCGCGCGCTCCGGTTCCGGCGCCTGCACTTCGGGAGGGTCGATCACCCTCGGTTGCTCGCCGGCGTACGTCATTTCGCGTCCCCACCCAGCCGGGTCAGTAACCAGTCGTGGAATTCGCCGATGTGATGCTCCGCGGGCACCAGCACACCCCCGTCGCGGTAAGCCTTCGACGACATCGTCGGCTGCGTCCGCTCGCACGCATCGAAGTCCTGCTGGTTGACCCGGTGGAACAATTCGACCGAGCGGGAGACGTCGCGTCCCGACGCCGTGACGTCCGGCGCGTACAGCCAGTCGCATTCCACGATGGTGCGGTCCGCGGACATGGGGTACATGCGGTGGAAGATGACGTGGTCGGGCACGAGGTTCACGAAGACCTGCGGCCGCACGGTGATGGCGTAGTACTTGCGGTCCTGGTCGTCGCTGATGCCGGACAACGCCTCGAATCCGCCGCTTCCGTCGATGGTGAAGCCCTCGACTTCATCGCCGAAGGCGGCACCGTGCCCCACGAAGTACTGTGCGGCAAGGCCGTCCGCGAACTCCGGAAGCACCTCGGTGAGTTCCGGGTGAATGGTGGCGCAGTGGTAGCACTCCATGAAGTTCTCGATGATCAGCTTCCAGTTGGCCGCGACGTCGTAGGTGATCCGTCGGCCGAGTTCCAGGGTTCCGATCTCGTACCGGTCGATGGCGGCCGGATCGCCGAGCCGTTCGGTGACGGACCCGATGACCTCGTCCTCGAACGACGGCGGTTCGTCCGCGAGGCACACCCAGGCGTAACCGAGCCACTCGCGCAGCGCGACCGGCACCAGCCCGTACCGCACCCGGTCGATGTCGGCTCCGGTCTCGTCGCGCAGCGCGGCCATGTTCGGCGCGGCGACCAGTTTGCCGTCGAGTCCGTACGTCCACGCGTGGTACGGGCACTGCAGGTTCCGCCGAACCTGGCCTTCGTCCTCCGTGCAGAGCATGGCGCCGCGGTGCCGGCAGATGTTGAGGAACGCCYTGAGGGCGCCGTCCCGGCCGCGGACGACGAGGACGCTCTCCCTGCCGACGGTGACCTTCTTGAACGCGCCGGCGTCGGCGAGATCAGCGGTGCGGGCGGCGCAGAACCACATCGCCTCGAAGACGTTCTCCTGCTCGCTCACGAAAATGTCGGGGTCGGTGTAGTAGCGACCCCCCAGAGTGGGGATCAGTGCCGGGGCGGGCGCGGGGGCTTGGACGTCCGGAGCGGACATAGATGTCACCGTTCTTTCGTTACGGGAAAGATGCGTTCGGTCGGGGCTGTGACCTGGAATCTGTGGGCGTGTGGGGGCGCGGATCCGCCCGGCGAAACGACGCGCATGGATCCGGTCGGCTGCGGAGACTGCTCTCCGCAGGGCCGTCGCGATCCCGGGCTTGTTGCGTCATCGGCAACGCTAAGCGATTTACACAACTTAGACTGTCGCAGACGGGAGTGTCAAACATCACATTCGGGAGTTCTTTCGTGGGCGTGACGCCCCCGAAACACGGCATTAACGAAATGCCCGAATTACCGACGGGTAGAACGTTCCGCGTTGGGAGAGAAGGCCTTCCGGAGACGGAAGGATGAGGCCGGTGCCGCGGCGCCCGAATTGTCCGATCGATTTCCGGCCGTCGACGGGCCACGGAGGCGTCCGCGACCGCCCTCGGGCACCGCCCCACAGATGGCGTCTACGCTGCTACGATGCCGCGCCGTCCGACTGCTGGGCCTCGATGCGCGCGACGGCGCCCGCGAGCTCGAGGGCGACAGCCTCGAAGCGGTCCCTGGCGAGCCGGTACTCGGGGCCCGACACGCAGATGGACGCCACGATCCGCTTCGTCACCTGACTGCGCACGGGCACCGCCACCGAGTGCAGCCCCGCTTCCAGTTCCTCCGCCGTGGACGCCCACCCGCGCGACCGCACCCGCGCGAGTTCGACGCCGAGCGCGTGGAGGTCCGTGATGGTGTTGGGGGTGAGTGCGGGAAGATCCGGTCCCAGCCGGCTCTGCAGCTGGCCGCGCGTCAGCTCGGAGACCAGCACTTTTCCGGTTGCGGTGGCGTGCGCGGGACTCACCTGACCCACCCACGATCGCAGGGCGACGCGCCGGTCGCTGCGCGATTCGAGCACGTTGATCGTGCCGGCCCCGTCGAGGACGGCCAGGTTGACGGTCTCCCCGAAGGCGTCGGCCAGCCGATCGCATTCCGGCTGCGCGATCTCGACGAGCCCGCTCTGCGCCACGGTCGCCTCGGCGAGCCGGACGACGGCGAATCCCAGCTGGTACTTGCCGCGCACGCCGGCTTCCTCCACGAAACCCCGCTGCTGCAGGGATGTGATCAGCCGGGAGACCGTCGACTTGTGCACGCCGAGGCGCAGGGCGATCTCCGAGACACCGATGCGCCTCTCGGACGCGACGATCTCGAGCACGTCGATGGCGCGTTCGACCGCGTGCACCGTCTTTCCGCGCGCTTCGGTCCCCTGGGCCTCCGAATCGGTCATGCCCCGAGGTTATGCCTCCACCGATCCGGTACGCAGTTTTTACACGCGAACGCTTGACACCACGGGGAGGCAGCCTGGAGCATTGTGTTGCACGCCTCGCAAGTCGTCGCGTATAGCGCAACAACTGCACTTCCACTCTTGTCCTTCCTCCCCAACGCTTCGGAGGTATCGAGTGATTCTCGATAGCGATTCCCCAGCTGCAGTCGACACCGGCATCACGGTTCCGGTGTGCGAGTTCATCGCGCTCCCGGTCGGCGAAGTCGCCACCGTCACCCCGCCCGGCATGACCCCGATCTCCGTCTTCCACACCGAAGACGGCCTGTACGCCATCGACGACACCTGCACCCACCAGGACGCGTCGCTCGCCGACGGCTGGGTCGAGGGCTGCACCGTCGAGTGCCCGCTCCACGAGGCCTGCTTCGACCTGCGCACCGGCGTGCCGTCCGGTCCGCCCGCCAAGATCCCGGTGCGCACCCACGCAGTCTCGGTCGTCGACGGCACCGTCGTACTCCACGTGGCGAACGGAGAGCACTGATGAACGCGATCCCCGAATCCGTCATCGTCCTCGGCGCGTCGCTCGCCGGTCTCTCCGTCGTGCGCGCCCTGCGTGAAAAGGGCTACGCAGGTGCCCTCACGGTGGCGGGCAGCGAGTCGAGTCTGCCCTACGACCGGCCACCGCTGTCGAAGGAGTACCTGACCGGCGCACTCTCGGACGCCGACCTGTCACTGATGACCACCGACGACGACGGCCTCGACGTCGCATGGCACCGCAACCGGACGGCGACCGGGCTCCTGCGTGCCCCCGACGGACGTCACCGGGTGATCTTCGGCGACGATTCCTACCTCGACGCCGACGCTGTCGTCGTCGCAACGGGCGCCCGTGCCCGCACCCTGCCCGGGCACACCGGCCTCGCGGGCGTCCACACGCTACGCTCCGTCGAAGATGCCCTGTCGTTGCGTGAATCACTTTGTCGCACCACGAATCTCGTAGTCGTCGGCGCCGGTTTCATCGGTGCGGAGGTCGCCTCCAGCGCTGTCGGGATGGGACTCGACGTGACCGTCGTCGAGGCGTCGCCGACACCTCTTGCCGGACCACTCGGCATCGAACTCGGCGCGATCTGCGCCGGACAGCATGCAGTGAACGGGGTGCGGCTCCTGACCGGCGCGGTCGTCGAGCGGCTCCTCGGAGACGACACCGTCACCGGCGTCCAACTCCGCGACGGCACGATCCTGCCCGCCGACACCGTGGTGGTCGGGATCGGCGCGGTACCGAATGTCGAGTGGGCGGGCGACTCCGAACTGCTCGTCGACGACGGGTTCGTCACGGACGCCCAGTGCCGGACCAACGTTCCCGGTGTCTACGCGATCGGCGACTGCGCACAGTCCTTCGACGAGACCCACCAGTCGCATCACCGCAGCGAGCACTGGAGCAACGCCGTCGCGCAGGCGGGCGCGGTCGCCGACACGATCCTCGCGTCGACACCCGGCCCCGCGGCGATCCCCTACTTCTGGTCGCACCAGTACGGCAAGATGCTGCAGTTCGCGGGCACCCGGAACGCGACCGACGAAGTCCGGTTCGTGGACGGCGATCCCGGGACGGGCTCGTTCGTGGCCACGTACGACCGGAACGGCGACACCGTCGGGGTCTTCGCGATGAACAATCCCCGGTTGTTCACGCGGTACAAGAAGCAACTCGCGAAGTCGCGAGCCTGAGGCGGGATCCGACGGTGACGACTCGAGCGACGCTACGGCGCGGCGTAGCCCAGCCGGCTGCTGATCCGCTGGGCGGTATCGAGCGCCGCCCGGGCGACCTCGTCGAAACGCTCCGGCAACAGCCGGTATGCGGGACCGGAAACACTCAGCGCAGCAATCACTCTCGCCGTGTAGTCACGGATCGGCACGGACACGGCGTTCATGCCGACCTCGAGCTCCTCCTCGGACTGCGCCCAGCCGCGGTCGAGGATGGTGGCGATCGACTCGGACAGCGTCGCCAGGTGGGTGATCGTGCGCGGAGTCAGGGCGATGAGACTGCCCCCGACACTGTCGGCGATCTCGGCGTCGGACAGTTCGCTCAGCAACAGCTTCCCGCTCGACGTCGCGTGGGCGGGGCTGCTCTGCCCCACCCACGTGTTGGTTCCGACTCCGGACGGCCCGTCCGCTTTGACGACGCTCACGGAACGGTCACCGTCGAGAATCGAGATATTGACACTCTCACCGACCGTTTCCGCGAGTTCAGCGCACAATTCCTGACTTTGTCGCACCAGGTCACCGTCCGGGGACGCGGTGCGGGCGAGGCGGACCAGAGAATTCCCGAGCCGGAATTTTCCCCGATTCTTCAATTGCGACACATATCCGCGCGAATCGAGAACGGCGACAAGTCGCGACGCCGTCGACTTGTGAACTCCCAATTCGTCGGCGATCTCCGTGACGCCCGCGGTGCCGAGCCTGGCGAGGATTTCGAGCACTGCCAGCGCACGGTCCACCGACTGCACGGCGCCGGCAGGACGGTTCCGATCCCCATTCGAGTTATCGTCCAATTCATTCATCGCAATTCTCAGGATAGGCGACTTCGTCCCATGGCGTGGCAGGCCTCCGCGCCGGAAATTCACGTCACGTGATCGACTCTCCGACATTCCCGAGCCCAATATGTTGATATATCAATTACCGACCCCGTCGCGATATTGCGCGCCCGCAGCGTCAACCCGTCGACTTCCCGCAGCACCYACCCAATCAGGAGAACCGTCATGACTTCACCGCGCGTCGTGATCATCGGAGCCGRCATCGTCGGTGCGAACCTGGCCGACGAGCTCACCGCTCGTGGCTGGGACAAGATCACCGTCCTCGACCAGGGGCCGCTGCCACTGACCGGCGGCTCCACCTCCCACGCGCCGGGACTGGTGTTCCAGACGAACGCCTCGAAGACGATGACCGAACTCGCCCGCTACACCGT
>NZ_JBFUHV010000189.1:0-15449 GCF_056402215.1 Rhodococcus sp. P4_B6
GTGCAGGGCAGATCACCCACGTGTTACTCACCCGTTCGCCGCTCGTGTACCCCGAAGGGCCTTACCGCTCGACTTGCATGTGTTAAGCACGCCGCCAGCGTTCGTCCTGAGCCAGGATCAAACTCTCCGTTGAAGACTCTAGATTTCACAGGCGAACCCGTTAATCAGTCATAGACATCGAGTCAAATCACTAGCGATCAAAAACTCAAACTAGCATTATCAAASACTGACCCCCCACCGACGGAAGAAGGAGGGAAGCCAGCAAATACCCACACCACACACCCCGAAACCCGAAGGCCCCGAAAGCAATCCGTGATGCGGAGTACCAAAAACATTTGGCACTGACATTCATCGACACACTGTTGAGTTCTCAAAGAACACGCGCACACCATCACTGCCGAAGTAWCAACTTCAGCCKCTCCGGGGCAACCGTTCCAWCTTATCCTACCAGCCTCACCGGCGCAAGCCGTGACGCTGATCAAGATCAAACCGGGATTGAAGCACCACCATACACTGCGGTGAACTTCCGATTTACCAGGCGCCTTCGTCCAACCTCGTGTCCCCCGCCTTCCGGCCGGGGTCGGTGTCCGTGTCGCTCTGACCTGGAATAAGTTACGCGAAGGGAAACGAGAACACCAAATCGCCAGGTCAACGTCGCTATTCGGCCGATTCAGGGCACCCAGTACTTGGCAGCCAGCTCCTCGATCACCAGATCTCCCTCCGATGCCTGTTCCAACGTCGCGAGGTCGGAGTCGATGGAGACCAATCGTGGGTCGTCCCCCTCCGCCTCCTGGACCGGGTGCCCCCCGTCCTCGGCCAGCTGACGCAACAGCTTCTCGCGCACCCGGTCCTTCAGCGAATCGCTCATATCGAAATCATGGTCGTGCGGCGATGGGTTGTCGAGAGTGCAACACGGTCACTCCTCGGTCTCGTCCGGCGCCTTCACGTTGTCGCTCTTGCCGAAGACTCGCAGCGCGGTCGGAATGAGGACGATCAGCGCGCCCAGGATCGCGATCAACGAAAAGACCTGCATTGCCATCTGTGAACCGACTCTCTGTTTCGTGCCCGCGGCGACCAGGTGTCAGACCGGCGCGAGCCAGCTTCCCCAAGATGTGTTCCTGGTGACGGTAAACGCCGCAAGCACAATGAGCACACCCACTGTCACTCGCGGTCCCACCACGAAGACGCGGTCGCGTCGTCCTTGCCAGCGGTGACGTGCCCAGCCGATCCAGGCGAAAACCATGACCGCGATGAACGGGACGATCAGAACATTGCCGGCGACGGCCGCGCCGAGGTCGAGGTTGGTCAGGTCGTGCACTGCCCGCAGCCCGCCACAGGCCGGGCACCACCACCCGGTCAGGGCGTAGACGGGACAGAAACCGTACGAACCCGGTTGATGCGGATCCCGGAAGTGGAGGACGGCGGTCGCGACCACGGCGCCGGCGGCGACAGCGGCGGGTGCTCCGAGTGCACGCAGACCGACCGCCCGCGTCGCCGGAGTTCCACTCTGGGTGTCCACCCGTCCAGTCTTCCCGATTCTTCCGGTCTGCGGTGGATCGGACCCCGGAGACGACTCTGGCCCTTCCCGACTGATCGGGAAGGGCCAGAGGACCGCTGAGCTGCCTGAGAGAATCGAACTCTCGACCTTTTCATTACGAGTGAAATGCTCTACCGACTGAGCTAAGGCAGCGGTGCCTTTCGGCGGTGGCGAGTCTAGCGCCTCAACCCCGAGTATGCGAAAACGGCTCCCTGAACGCGTCGCCGAGACTGGCCACCATGGCGTCGACAGCCCACTGCGGTTTGACGTTGACGGTGATCGCCTCGCGGCACTCCAGGACGGCTTCGATGCACTTCAGAAGGCCTTCCGGGGTTGTTCGCGACGCGAGGTCGGCGGCTCGATCGGCCATGTCCGGGTGATTCGCGGCGGCGTTCGACTTCCACGCGACGGCGAGCGCGTCGCGGTAGAGACCGGCCAGATCGATCAGTGCGCGGTCGAGTGCGTCGCGGCCCGTGCGGGTGGCCCGGGACTTCTGGCGCTTCTCGAGATCCTTCAGCACGCCTGCCGAACCACGGAGGGCTCCGGCCGCACCCTTACCGGTACCGCCCGCGCCCAGAGCGGTGCGCAACTCTTCGGTCTCCTGCTCGTCCCGAGCGGCGCTCATCTCCTTCGCCTCCGCGTCGGCGGAACGCACAAGTTCCTCCGCTGCGGCGAACGCGGTGGCCGGCCGCAGCGCCGCGACCGCCAGATCGAGCGCGTCCTTCCGACGCACCTTGGCGTTCAGATCCGTCGCGAGACGCCGGGCGCGCCCGACGTGGCCGCCGCTGATCGAGGCCGCCAGTTGCGCGTCTTCGGGGGCCAGGCCGTCCCGCTCGCGCAGGACCTTGGCGATGGAGTCGGCCGAAGGCGTCACGAGATGGATGTGCCGGCAGCGCGACCGCAGCGTCACGGAGATATCCTGCGGGTCGACGGACGGCGCGCACAGCAGGAACACGGTGCGGTCCGGTGGCTCCTCCACCACTTTCAGGAGCGCGTTGGCCGCACCCTCGGTGAGCCGGTCCGCGTCCTCGACGACGACAATCTGCCAGCGCCCGGTACTGGGACGGCGGGCGGCGGTCTGCACGATGGCGCGCATCTCCTTGACGCTGATGCTCAGGCCCTCGGGGACGACCTGCCGGACGTCGCCGTGGGTGCCGGCCATCGCGGTGGTGCAGGCGTGGCAGGCGCCGCAGCCGGGTGTGCCGTCGCTCGTGCACTGCAGGGCGGCGGCGAAACACTGCGCCGCCACCGACCTACCCGAGCCGGGCGGGCCGGTGAACAGCCACGAATGCGTCATCGCGGAGCCCATCTCGCCGACTCCACGACGGGCGGCAGTCGCCGCGGCCGTCAGCTCGGACTCGACGTCCTCCTGGCCCACCAACCGGTCGAATACCGTCATCGCGCCAGCCTAACCGGCACGTGCGACATCCCTACCGGCCCGCGGTACCGGCTCACGCCTTCTTGTCCGCGGCCTTCGTCGAGGCGGCCTTCTTGGCGGGTGCCTTCTTGGCGGCGGTCTTTTTCGCAGCCTTCTTGGCGGGCGCCTTCTTCGCAGCGGCCTTCTTCTTGACGGGGCCGCGGGCACGCCGATCCGCGAGCAGTTCCGAAGCGCGAGCGTCGGTGATGGACTCCACCTCGTCGCCCTTGCGGAGGCTGGCGTTGGTTTCACCGTCCGTGACGTACGGTCCGAACCGGCCGTCCTTGATCACCATCGGCTTCTCGCTGACCGAGTCGACGCCCAGCTCACGCAGCGGCGGGGTGGCGGCGGCCTGACGTCCGCGACGTTTCGGTTCCGCGTAGATCTTCAGCGCCTCGTCGAGGGTCACCGTGAACATCTGGTCCTCGTTGGCGAGGGACCGCGAGTCCGTGCCCTTCTTCAGGTACGGGCCGTAGCGGCCGTTCTGCGCGGTGATCTCCTCCTTCGACTCCGGATCGACACCCACCACACGCGRCAGCGACAGCAGCTTGAGGGCGTCGTCGAGGGTCACCGTCGCCAGGTCCATGGACTTGAGCAGCGAGCCCGTCCGCGGCTTCGGGCCGGTGGCCTTCTTCGCCGCCTTCTTCGCGGGTGCCTTCTTGGCAGCAGCGGTCTTCGTCTTGGTCGTCCCGTCGGCCGATTCGTCGGGCACCGGCACCACGGCCGGCTCGGGCTCCGGTTCCGGCTCGGGCAGGATCTCGGTGACGTACGGGCCGAAGCGGCCCTCCTTCGCGACGATCTCGTGCCCGGTCAGCGGGTCGACGCCCAGCTTGCGACCCTCCTGCGGCGTCGAGAACAGCTTCTCCGCGTACTCCGGTGTCAACTCGTCCGGCGGAAGGTCGTCGGGCAGGTTGGCGCGCTGGGAGATGAGGTCGCCCTCGGGGTCGTCCGGGTTCTGGACCATCCGTTCGAGATACGGACCGAACCGTCCGACGCGGACGTGCACTTCCCGTCCCTCGGCGTCGTCGAAGAGCCGGATCGAGTTGACCTCGCGGGCGTCGATCTCTTCGAGGTTGACGCCGACCATCTTCTTCAGGCCGCCCTCACGGGCCACCGAACCCTCGGCTCCGTGATCGCCGCCGAAGTAGAAACTGCTGAGCCAGTTGCCGCGCTGTTCGCGGCCACCGGCGATCGCGTCGAGGTCGTCTTCCATGCCGGCGGTGAAGTCGAAATCGACCAACCGTCCGAAGTGCATCTCGAGAAGGCCGATGACGGCGAACGCCACCCAGGACGGGACCAGCGCGCTGCCGCGCTTATAGACGTATCCGCGATCGAGGATGGTCTTGATGATCGACGAATACGTGGACGGGCGGCCGATGCCCAGCTCTTCGAGGGTCTTGATCAGGCTCGCCTCGGTGTACCGGGCGGGTGGGTTGGTGGTGTGGCCGTCGGGGTCGAGTTTGGTGGCGGTGACCGCCTGGCCCTCGACGAGCACCGGCAGACGGGACTCGGCGTCGTCGGACTGGCCGCCGGCCTCCTCGTCGACGCTCTCCACGTAGGCCTTCAGGAAGCCGGCGAACGTGATGGTGCGGCCCGACGACGAGAACGTGCACTCCTCGCCGGTGCCCGCGGTTCCGGTGATCCGCAGCGTCAGCGTCGTGCCCCGTGCGTCGGCCATCTGCGACGCGACGGTGCGCTGCCAGATCAGCTCGTACAGACGGAACTCGTCGGTGTCGAGGCGCGAATGCAGCTGACCGGGGGTCTGGAACACGTCGCCGGCGGGGCGGATCGCCTCGTGTGCCTCCTGCGCGTTCTTGACCTTGCGGGTGTACTGCCGCGGAGTGTCGTGCACATACTCGGCCCCGTACAACTCGGTGGCCTGCGCCCGGGCGGCAGCGATCGCCGACGACGACAGCGTCGTCGAGTCGGTACGCATGTAGGTGATGTAGCCGTTCTCGTACAGCCGCTGCGCGATGCGCATGGTCCGCTCGGACGTGAACCGCAGCTTGCGGCCCGCCTCCTGCTGCAGCGTCGACGTCATGAACGGTGCATAGGGCTTGCGGGTGTACGGCTTGCTCTCCGCGGAGGAGACGGTGAGATCGACACCCGCGAGGGACTCGGCCAGGCGCTGCGCCCGCGCCTCGTCCAGAACCGTGACGGTGCTCGTCTTCAGCTGTCCGTCCGAACCGAAGTCGCGGCCGGAGGCCACCCGGGACCCGTCGACGGTCACCAGACGCGCCCCGAAACTGCGGGGGCTGGCGTCCGCGCCGGCGTCGAGAGTGGCGGAGATGTCCCAGTAGGAGGCCGAGCGGAACGCCATCCGCTCGCGTTCGCGCTGCACGATGACGCGGGTCGCGACGGACTGCACGCGGCCTGCCGACAGCCGCGGCATGACCTTCTTCCACAGCACGGGGCTGACCTCGTAGCCGTACAGACGGTCGAGGATGCGGCGGGTCTCCTGCGCGTCGACCAGGTCGGTGTCGAGCTCGCGGGTGTCCTCGGCCGCCGCGCGGATGGCCGGCTCGGTGATCTCGTGGAAGACCATCCGGCGAACCGGGATCTTCGGCTTGAGCGTCTCGAGGAGGTGCCAGGCGATCGCTTCGCCCTCGCGGTCGGGGTCGGTGGCGAGGAAGAGTTCGTCGGCGTCCTTGAGGAGGCTCTTCAGCTCCGTGACCTTGGACTTCTTCTCCGGGCTGACCACGTAGAGAGGTTCGAAGTCCTGGTCGACGTTGACGCCGAGCCGCGCCCACGGCTCACCTTTGTACTTGGCCGGGACGTCGGCGGCTCCTCGCGGARGGTCGCGGATGTGGCCGACCGACGCCTCGACGACATAGTTCTTTCCGAGGTACGGGGCGATCTTGCGGGCCTTGGTCGGCGACTCGACGATCACGAGGCGGCGAGGCTGGCCGGACGCTCCCGCCGCACCCTGTGCACTGCCGTTGTCCCCTTTAGCCACGTGAAGCCCGAGCCTTCCTGAAGTCGATCGCTGCCACTCGACAGTTGTGCAGACAAACCCTTTTATACCCGGTTCGCCTATTACTAGAGTGACATACCCGGAACCCATCCTCGCAGATCAGTACCGTCTACGCGGCCCTACACGTGGGGCCAACCGGTACGGTCGTCCACATTTCCGGGAGCCTCGCCGATGCTCTCGACGAGTCTGCCGAGCCTACGCCGACCCGAGATCCGGAGACCCGGACCGGACCCACGGGTGCCGATCAGCGTCGGCGCGATGCCCGACCGCATCAAGGCCTGGGCCAACGGCGCGTGGGTATCCGGGGCGTGCGGATCGAGTCCGAGGACGAACCGTTCGCCCTCCGCTTCACCCCTACCCGACGCCAGCGCCCACACCCTCAGCTGACGCCCCGACGGCACCCAGCCGGAGGGCACCGCCTTGACCGCTCCCCTCGTCCACTGGTCCGCGAGAGGCCGCAGGTCGACGACGGACGCGGTGCGGACCAGGGGACTACCTTCGTCGCTCCGCGTGATCTCGACCTCGAGTCCGGCCTGCGCGATCAGCTCCGCGATCGCCTCCGCCCGCCACTGCGCGTCGACCACGATGGAGATGCGCGCCCGCCCGCCGGACGTGACCACCTGGCCCGTCGCCGCGAGAAGACCACACAGATCGGTGATCGCCGGCGGCATCGCCTCCGCAGAGAAGAAGGAGAGCTGGCTCACTGAAGTACCCCCTTTTGCCACGGCACCGTTGCCGTGAAAACGACTCGTCCCCCACCGCCTCAGGCGATGGGGGACGAATCAGACGCGGCCACGAGGACCCCGCCTATCTGATTTACGTGTTCACGAACGTGAACGGCAGAATCAGACTGCGCGAACGCCGGTTGCCTGGGGACCCTTGGTGCCCTGGCCGACCTCGAACTCCACGCGCTGGTTCTCCTCGAGGGTGCGGAAGCCGCTGCCCTGGATCTCGGAGTAGTGAACGAAGACGTCAGCGGAGCCGTCTTCGGGTGCGATGAAGCCGAAGCCCTTTTCCGCGTTGAACCACTTCACAGTGCCCTGTGCCATGCTTTTCCTTCTCTTTCTAACCACCGGATTCGGCGGACAGCACATACAGTCCGCCGGGCCGGTTCCGACCGCTGTACTTCTAGATTTCCCCCTCAGGAAAAGCAGAGCACCGCGTTCGCAACATCGATCCTGCGAACGTTCACTCTTTCAAGCCTACGAACACAGAAGCTGCGACCAGTTGTAGTCAACCATGAACTCCGGGAACGCAACAGTCGAAATCCGAACAATTCACACAAAAAGTTGATCTTGTAGCGAACAGGCACGGAACTGGGCATTAGCGACGGCGTCGCGACACCCCGGGCGACAGGCCCGAAGGGGCACTCGTTATCATCAAATGCGCAGGTCGTGGCGGTGTGGAAGCTACTCGCCCGTCCCTACGACAGCCCGGAGACTTCAGTGAGCACACCGTTTTCACCCCGTGACGACAGTGGAAATACGGGCGAAACATACGGCCGAACACTGCTGAACCGAGTCCTCGAGGGTGTTCCCCGGGACGAAAAACCGCTCACTTTCGCCGCAGAAATGCCCGCCCGGACTTCTCAGCTGTCGGAATGGCCGGCCTGGGCGCACCCCAGCGTCGTCCGGGCCATGCAGGAGAACGGGATCGCCCGTCCCTGGACTCATCAGGCCGCTGCCGCCGACCTGGCGCATCACGGGACGAACGTCGTGGTGTCCACCGGCACCGCTTCGGGTAAATCCCTCGCCTACCAGCTTCCGGTACTCACCACTCTGGCAACGGATCCGCGGGCGACCGCGCTCTACCTCTCGCCGACCAAGGCGCTGGGAGCGGACCAGCTCCGGGCGGTGACGGCCCTCATCGACTCCGAGGTCCTGGACGCCGGGGACGACCTGCGCGGTGCGTGCCCGTGTGTGTTCGACGGCGACACCCCCCTCGAGGTGCGGCACTGGGCCCGGGAGAACTCGCGGTGGCTCTTCACGAACCCCGACATGCTGCACATCTCGCTTCTCCGGACCCATCAGCGATGGGCGCACTTCTTCCGCAATCTGGCGTACGTGGTGATCGACGAATGCCACTCCTACCGTGGCGTCTTCGGTTCGAACGTCGCGCTCGTGCTGCGGCGGCTGCGGCGCATCGCGGCGCGGTACGGCGCCGACCCCGTCTTCGTCCTCGCGTCCGCCACCACAGCCGACCCCGGGGCGGCGGCGTCGAGGCTGATCGGGGCGCCCTGCGCCGAGATCGTGGAAGACGGTTCGCCGCACGGTCCCCGGACCGTCGCACTGTGGGAACCCCCGCTCATGCGGGAGGTCACCGGGGAGAACGGGAGCCCCGTCAGGCGGCCCGCCGGCTCCGAGGCCGCCCGCATCATGGCCGATCTGATGGTCGAAGGCGCCCGCACGCTGACGTTCGTGCGCTCCCGCCGGGGCGCCGAGCTGACCGCGATGGCGACCAAACGCCTACTCGGGGAGATCGATCCCGAACTCGCGTTGCGCGTCGCGTCGTACCGGGCCGGTTACCTGGCCGAGGACCGGCGTGAACTCGAGACAGCCCTCGCCGACGGCACCCTGCTGGGGGCGGCGACGACGAATGCGCTGGAACTGGGCGTCGACATCGCCGGCCTCGACGCCGTCGTGGTCGCCGGGTTCCCCGGGACGGTGGCGTCGTTCTGGCAGCAGGGCGGCCGGTCCGGCCGGCGCGGCGAAGGCTCGCTCGTCGTGCTGGTCGCGCGCGACGACCCGCTCGACACGTACCTCGTCCATCATCCGTCCGCGCTGCTCGACAAGCCCGTCGAGGCCACCGTCACCGACCCGAGCAATCCGTACGTTCTCGGCCCGCAGTTGCTCTGCGCGGCAATGGAACTACCACTGTCCGACGCGGAGGCCGAAGCGTTCGGGGCGCTCGACCTGCTCGCGAAGCTGTCGGAGCAGGGCCTGATCCGACGGCGCGCACACGGCTGGTTCGTCACCGCCGGCACAAATCCTCATGGCGCAGTGGATATCCGGGGTGGAATCGGTACCCAGGTTGCGATTGTCGTGTCGGAATCCGGACGCATGCTCGGGACCGTCGACACCGGCCGCGCTCCCGCCACAGCGCACCCCGGTGCCGTCCACATCCATCAGGGCGAGTCGTACGTCGTCGACGAACTCGACCTCGACCAGGGCCTCGCCCTGGTCCACGCCGAGGACCCCGACTGGACGACGTCGGCCCGCGAAACCACCGAGATCACCGTCACCTCGGTGCTCGAGCAGAAGCAGTTCGGCGATGTCGAAGTCGCGCTCGTCGAGGTCGAGGTGACCCATCAGGTGATCGGGTACCTGCGGCGACTGTCGTCCGGCGAGATCCTCGATGCCGTCGAACTGGACATGCCGAAGCACACCCTCCCCACCCGCGCGGTGATGTACACGGTCACCCCGGAACTCCTGCTGCAGGCGGGTGTTCCGGCGGAACGCGTGCCCGGGGCACTCCACGCCGCGGAACATGCGGCGATCGGGCTCCTGCCGCTCGTCGCGGTGTGCGATCGAGGCGACATCGGCGGCGTCTCCACGGCGTTGCACGCCGACACCGGACTTCCCACCGTGTTCGTCTACGACGGTCACGCCGGTGGCGCCGGATTCGCCGACCGGGGGCACGCCGAACTCACCCGCTGGCTCGGCGCGACCCGCGAAGCGATCCGCTCGTGCGAATGCGCGTCCGGGTGCCCGTCCTGCGTGTACTCGCCGAAGTGCGGAAACGGCAACGATCCCCTGGACAAGGACGGGGCGATCCAGGTCCTCTCCGCGGTGCTGGACTCGCTCGGCTGAGATACCGCCTTCCGATCAGCGCAGATACAACCGCACCGTGTCGATCACATCGCGGAGCAGGTGAATCTCCTCGCCGGTCGGCGGCGCGGTGACCGTGAGATCGTCGGCGACCTTCAACTCCCAGCCGGTCTGCGCCCGCACGTCGTCGACGGTGACCCCCTCGTGCACGCTGACCAACTCGAGTTCGTCGAACGGGCCCTGCCGCGACAGCACGCCGAGGTTCGTGAACACCTTCGTCACCCCGCGGCCGCGAGGAGCGATCCCGTCACCCGCCGCCCGGGCCCGGACCGGGCTCGGCGACGTGCAGAAGTCGAGTTCCGCGGGGAAGGCGCTCGGATCGTGTCGCCGCATCACCACGAAGATCTCGCCGGCGTTGGGCATGATTTCCACGGCACCACCGGCACCGGGCAATCGGACCGTCGGCCTGTCCCAGTCGCCGATGATGCTGGTGTTGAGGCTGCCGTACCTGTCGATCTGGGCCGCACCGAGAAACCCGACGTCGACGTTGCCGCCCTGCAGCACGTACCCGAACAACGCCGACATCGACACCACCGACTCCGCACCCGACACGACCACCGAGTCTGCGATGCCCTCGGCCATCGCGCTGGGATGGGCGCCGCACACACCCGATTCGTAGATCAGTTCGACATCCGGGTTGCTGGTCCGCTTGGCCAGGTCGACGGCGAGCGTCGGCAGGCCGACGCCGGCGAAGACACGCCTCTTGCCTGCGAGTTCGCGGGCGGCAACGGACACGATGACCTCGGTCGCCGAGATCCCTCCGACTCGTGCTGTGGTCATTTTCTGCTCCCGTAGTCGACTGGTTCGGACAATCGAGGCGCGACGGCGAGGTCGTCCCAGTAGTCGCCGCCGAGTTTGTCCAGGTACTCCTCGTGATTCGCGGTGCCGTGCACCCATTCCTTCAGCCACGCCTGCAGGAGTCCCGAGTCCTTGCTGATAGCGGTCCAGCGCCGGTAGAACGCGCAGTCCCGGTCGTAGTAGCCCTGCACGTACGAGGGATGCGCCCCACGCGGACAGACGACGACGGCGTCGACGGCGTGGGAGGGGATCAACGTGCGGTTGGGGTCGGAGCGGACGACCTCGTCGTCGACGATCTCCTCGACGACCACGATCGCCTTCCTCGCGGCGTAGACCGCCTCCTGCTGGACCCCGGAGATCCCCCAGATCTGCACATTGCCGTGGCGGTCCGCGCGCTGCGCGTGAACGATGGTGACGTCCGGGTTCAGCGGCGGCACGACGTAGACGGTGCCCTCCCCGTAGGGGTCGTCGACCAGTCGAATTCGGGGATTGAGCCGCGGAAGGTCGCTTCCGGCGTAGGACCGCAGCGGAAAGAACGGCAGACCGGCGGCGCCCGCCTGATAGCGGCAGACCATTCCGTAGTGGCTGTACTCCTCGACCTCGAGCGGCACCGGATCGTGACGCTCGATGCGTCGTCGCAACTCGTGCAGGGACCCGGCCGAGCCGCTCGCGAAGAACGACGCCACGAGCTTGGTGACGCAGCCGGCGGCCACGAGTTGATCCGACACGATGTCCGGCGTCATCCGGCACAGCGTCAGGTTCTGGCGCTGCTGCCGGATGATCTCGTGCGCAGCCGCGAACGAGATGAGATGCGAGAAGCCCTCGAGGCACACGGTCATGCCGTCTTCGACGTACGTCTCGATGGCGTCCGCCATACTGACCACTTTGCTCATTGCCATGCCCTTCTCCGGACCGGCCGGGGGTCGCTTCGGGAACCTTCCCACCGGACTACCGCCGTCGCGCTCAATAGTGTTGACAGTTCTATTGCTCGAACTGCAATAGTTCTGGTGTGGAGATTTCTCAGATCACTGCCTTTCTCGCGGTCGCCGAGGAGTTGCACTTCGGCAGGGCCGCACAGCGCCTGCACTCGGCTCAGCCGCCGCTGAGCAGAACCATTCGGCAACTGGAGAAGCAGCTCGGGGCAACCCTGTTCGACCGGAACACGCGGAACGTCCGCCTCACCTCCGCCGGCGAGGCACTGCTCGGCCCGGCGCGCGAGGTCCTGGACGCCTGCCGGCTCGCGGAGATCGCCGTCGCCGCCGCCGGGCGCGGCCAGGTCGGCCGGGTGCGCATCGGCTTCTCCGGCGTCTCGTCCCATCTGCTCATCGGACGGTGGGCGAAACTCGTCCGGCACACTCATCCGGGAATCGAATTCGTTTTGAACAGTTCCGCTTTCGCGAGCGAGGCACTGAACAAACTCCTCGACGGAACCCTCGATATCGGCCTGGGCCGGTGGATCTTCACCCCACCCGGCATCGCGTCCCGCGTCATCCTCAACGAGGATTTCGTGGTGGCCATGACCGTCGACCACCCGCTCGCCGGCAGGGACGGCGTCCGGATCGAGGAGCTCGCGACCGAGCCCTGGGTGGCGCTGCCCGCCGATCCCGGATCCGCGCTGCGCGACTCCCTGCAGAGGGCCGCCCACGACGCCGGTTTCACGCCCCGGATCGTGCAGAGTGCGCCGGACTCGATGTCGTTGATGGCGTTGGTGTCCGCGGAGGTCGGCTGCGCGTTGACCGTCTCCTCCGTCGTCGAGAACGTCAACAACCCGGATGTCGTGTTCCTCCCGCTGATCGGAGGTCCCAGCACCCTGCAGTTGCGGATCGCGTGGCGTGCGGACGACGACAGCGCTGCGTTGCGGGAAGTCCTCAGGCTGTCCGAAGAGGCGTTGCCGACTCCGGAATGACTGCCCACTCCGGAATGACACCGCGCGGTCAGGAGTGGGCTGTCGCATGTGCCTGCCCTGCGCTCGGAGTGCCGTCGGCCTCGTCGTCTTCCTCGACGTCGAGTTGCAGTTCGTCGGCGTCGGATTGCTCCGCCGTCGACAACCGGCGCGCRTCGAATCCGGTCCGGTTCAATAGCAGGAGCGTGCAGACCAGCGACACGGCGGCGTAGCCGGCCGACACGAAGGCGACACCGACAATGTTGCCGGACGAGTTGAGCATCCACTGCGCCAGCACCGGTGTGCCGCCGCCGACGATCAGCGAACACAGCTGGTAGGCCGCTGACAAGCCGGTGTAGCGGATGTTGGCGGGGAAGGCACGCGCGAGCACACCGGCGATGGCGCCGTAGAACATCGAATGCGGAATGGTTGCGAGGCACATCATAACCACGGCGACGGCGAAGTTCTCGGTCCGGATCGCGAAGAACATCGCCGGCATCAGGACGAACTCGGGAATTACCATGATGCACATGGCTTTCCGCATATCGATCCGGGAGACCAGGACGGCGCCGAACGGCTGCACGATGAACTGCACCACGAGGGCGATCGCGATGGCACCGAGGAACGTGCCACGGTCGTAGCCGAGTTCGCTGGTGGCCCACGACAACGCAAAGGTGTTCTTGAAGTACGTCACCTGCGCCAGGGGCAGCGCGCCCGCACCGAGCAGGACGAGGACCCAATGCTTGCGCAACACCTCACCGATCGGCAGTGCGACGGTCTTCTTGCGCTTCAGCACGGTCTTCATGGCGTCCGACTCTTCGAGTTTGAGGCGGATGATCATGCCGACGATCACCAGGACCGCGGAGATCAGGAACGGGATTCGCCAGCCGTACAGCACGAATTCCGGGGTGGGCATCGCGGAGAGCAGGAAGAACGCCATCGTGGCCAGAAGGTTTCCGGCGGGCGACCCCTGCTGCGCGAACGCGGAGTACAGAATTCCCTTGCCCTTGGGTGCGTTCTCACTGGCGATCAGGACGGCCCCGCCCCACTCGCCACCCACGGCCACGCCCTGAACGACGCGGAGGAAGACCAGTGCGACAGGCGCCCACACCCCGATCTGTGCGTAGGAGGGCAGGAGGCCGATCCCGACCGTGGCGGTCCCCATCATCACGAGCGTGATGACGAGGGTGGTCTTCCGGCCGATCTTGTCGCCGAGGTGCCCGAAGACGATGCCACCGATCGGTCGGGCGAGGAACCCGGCCCACAGCGTGACGAACGCGAGCAGGGTGCCCATGCCTGCGGGCAGGGTGTCGGAGAAGAACACCTGACCGAAGACCAGGGCGGACGCGGTGCCGTAGATGTAGAAGTCGTACCACTCGATCGTGGTGCCGATGAACGAGGCGATGCCCGCTCTCCGTGCTTTCGTCTCGGCCTCGGTCCGCTGCGGTGGTGCCGTGGTCATGTAGTGCCCTCTCTCGCCAAGGGGAGTGGTGTGAATGGAAACCAGCTCGCTTCAGTGAGACTCGCATCACAGGATCCATGCCGTCCAATACTTCTCCGGCCGGGGATTATTACCGATCTGGTCATAATCCGGGAAACCCCGCGCACGCTGGAGCGATGGGCGTCACCAGTGCCGCCCCGCCGTCGACGTCACTCCGCGGGGCCCGCCCTCGCCACCGCCCGGGCGTCCCGGACCCCCGGCACGGACAGCAGCACCGGCGCGGTGACCGCGACCTCCACGTCCCAGTCGTCGACCTCACAGGACACGACCTCGGTGTGCATCCGCCCCGCGACCTCCCGCGCCGCGTCGCACGCCGCGGCGGTGCCGCGGTCCAGACCGACGGCCGCGGCGAGAGCGGCCAGATCCGCGGCCGACTGCGCCCGGTGCCGCACCGCCACCGCCGAACCGACGTGCACCAGCATCGCCGTGACCACCACCAAGGCCGCGAGCGCACAACACGCCAGCACCGTCGCGGCACCGCGGTCGTCGGAGATCCCCGCACTCACCGGCTTCCCCCACTCCACCCCGGCACCGTGGGTTCGAGAGCGGCCACCGCCTCCGCGGAGATGTTCACCAGCGGAAGAAGTGGGCTGTGTGCCCGCACGGTCGCGACGACGAACTCCCCCTCGGTCCGTACCGACACCTCGGCGCCGCCCGGGGCCACCCCCTCCGCCGCGGAGATCGCCGACTCGTGATCTCCGCGGGCGGCGAGCCGGGCGGCCTCGCGCGCCGAATCGACACACCGGACGTGCAGCGTCACCGCGGTGATCGCGCCGACACACAGCACGACCACCGCGACGATCGACGCGATCGCAATCGCCGCCTCCACCGTGACGCCGCCTGCCTCCGACCGGCGCAGGTTCTCGGCGGACCTCATCACACCGCGGTGTTCAGCGCTTTGTCGATGATGTTGGTCAACGCCGTGACGATGCTGTCGCCGGTGACGACCGAATACAGGACGGCCCCGAACGCCGCGGCCGCGATGGTGCCGATGGCGTACTCGGCGGTCGACATGCCGTCCTCGTCCGTCGCGAGCAGCGCGAGGTGCGCCGTCAGTGCCCGCACTGCCGCCAGAGACCGGATTCCGTGTTTCATGGTGTTCCCCCTTCAGAGTGTCCGGCGCAGCGGTTCTGCGCCGGAAGTGTCTGCGTGTCACAGCAACCCGCCGTCCAGCACGCGCGAGGCGAGCCCCACGACGACCGGGATGATCCCGAGGCAGATGAACGCCGGCAGGAAGCACAACCCGAGCGGACCGCTGATGAGCACACCCGCTCGTTCGGCCGATGCCGCCGCCAGATGCTCGACCTGGGTTCGGCCGTCGGCGGCGAGTTCCGTCATCGAACCGGCGAGCGACGAACCCGATGCCGCCGACCGTCGCGCCATCCGAGCGAGCGATTCGGTGGCCGGGTCCGACGCCGCCGCCTCCCACGCGGTCGCCGCGTCGGCCCCCAGCGCGAGTAGGTCTGCGGCGCGGCGGAGCGATTCCGACAGCGGCGCCGGCGCGGACCGCGAC